>JAITEW010000229.1 GCA_031281855.1 Treponema sp. | reverse complement strand
TTGGATATCCGCTGGGTATCATCCTGGGTTAGGAAGTCGGGATCGAGAAGTCCCTCTTTTTGCCACTGTGCCAGGGCCGCAAGCATTTCTGTAAAGGCCCGGCCGTTTTTGTACAGCGTCCAGTAGGTAACTTTTCCGGGATTTTGGGGATCCGGGTAGAACATGTTGGAACGGAGCCCCCAGGCGGAAAATAATTCGATAAAGGTTAAATGATAGCTGCTATCCGACAGGGGAATCTCTCCGGGCCTGGCCGGCGCTTATGTTGAAGAGGCTTTTTTAGCCGGCTAATTCCCACCTATGGAGCAAAATTTGACCCCCACTGTTCATGAAATACCGGGACCGGGGTTTTCCCCAGTCCCGGGCTTTCCGGCTAATTGCGGGTCAAGTTTTGTCTAGTTCGGTGTTCATCTGTTCCAGGGTTTCGGCGGTGAGGCCCGGGATTTGACCTTTAAGGTTCCTGGGGGTTATGATGTTGAGCATAAAGTCCCGTTCGATCATGGCTTCGATGCCGGGGATATAGCGTTTTACCACTTCCCAGGAAAGGCCGTTTTTTCTCAGTTCCCTGAAAGCTGTATCAATGCGCCGTTTCTTTCCCGGTTCGTCGCCGGGGACCTTTTCCACCTGGGAATAGGCGAAGTCTCCCCACATGTTTTTGAGCCATTTGACGCTCAAAGGGAACCACTGGGCGGCGTCTTCGTTGACCATTGCGCCGCTGCCGCCTGAAGTCGAAGGTACCGCCAGGGAAAGGCCGTGGTCCCCGGACAGGAATACGTGCAGCTCGAAGGGTATCCCGAATTTCGCCAGCTCCAGGGCAAAAGCGAGGCTGTTGTCCACAGGGACCATCGTATCGTTCTGGGTGGTCCAGATGAAAGCAGGCGGTGTAGAGGCGTTCACGCTGCGGGTCAGCGAGGGGTGGGGTTTGATTCCCTGGCTCATATATTCCAGCGTAGGCAGGTAGCTCAGTATGAGGAGCCTGGGCTTGATCCTGCCCAGGACCCCGAGAGACGCCGCCAGATGCCCTCCTGCGGAAAAGCCAACAGCCGCAATACGATCAGGATCGGTGCACAGTTCGGCGCCGTTTTTCTTGATATATTCCAGTGCGGCTTCGGCGTCTTTCAAGGCCTCTTCCGGTGTATGATCCTTGCCCACAGTGTAGCGCAGTACATAGGCGTTATAACCCTGGGCCATGTAAGCCAGGGCTACCGGTTCGGCTTCGCGATCCGAGCAGGCCATGTAGCCTCCTCCCGGGAACACCAGAATCCCCGGCCTTACCGCGGCGTTCTGAAGTTCCGGGCTGCTGTCATGAAGGTAACAGCTAAGCTTCGCGTTGTTCGGTTCAAAACTGACTGTATTGAAACGCATTTATTCCTCCTCCTTATACTCTGCTGCAGCGGTCAAGCAGGACCAGGTCCGCAAGGACCAGGGCGGTCATGGCCTCCACCACCGGTACCGCCCTTGGGGCGATACAGGTATCGTGGCGTCCCTGGATGGCCAGTTCTTCTTTTTCACCTCTGCGGTTTATGGTTTCCTGTTTTTTCATAATAGAAGGTACGGGCTTGAAAGCCACAGTAAAATAGAGATCCTGCCCTGTAGACAAGCCTCCTAAGACACCCCCGGAGTTGTTGCTTTTCCAGGACGCCGCCGGAACCCCGGGAGGAAGCCCGGCAGCCCATTCAGGGGGCCTGTTCCCTGCCGGTACCGGCTGGTCGTTCAGTTTTGAACCCCTGCCCAGAGCTGCGGCGAACCCCGCGCCGAACTCAATACCCTTAGCCGCGCCAAGGGAAAGCATGGCCCCGGCAATGCGGGCGTCGAGTTTGTCAAATACCGGCTCCCCTAAGCCCGGCGGAAGGTTCCGGACAAGGCAGGAGACTTCGCAGCCCGCGCTGTCCCCTTGGGCCGCAATTTCTGTCAGTACTTCCAACGCCTTTGCAGCGGCGGCCTTGCCGGGCATGCGCAGGAGGTTGCGTTCTATTTCATCCCAGTCAAAGGCGGGATCGGCGGCTTGGGGTTCAGAAACCGGAAAAAGCCGCGGAGCGGCAATCCCTGCGGCAGAAGAGGTCCATGCCCGGATTTCAATACCCCTTGAGGCGAGAAAAACCCTGGCCACAGCTCCTGCGGCTACACGGCCCAGGGTTTCCCTGGCCGAACTGCGGCCGCCTCCGCGGTGGTCCCGAAAGCCGTATTTGGTTTCCCAGGTCCAGTCCGCGTGTCCGGGGCGGTAAAGATCCTTGAGCTTGTCATAATCCGCTGAACGCTGGCCGGTGTTCCGCACAAGAACGGCGATAGGAGTCCCCAGGGTCCTGCCTTCATAAACTCCCGAGAGTATTTCCGGCTCGTCTTCTTCAGCGCGGCTGGTAGAAGCCCCCCCTGCACCGGGGCGGCGCCGGCGGAGATCCCGGCTTATGTCTTCCGCATTAAGGGGAAGACCTGCGGGGCAGCCGTCTATCACGCAGCCCAGGCCGGGACCGTGGGACTCCCCAAAGGTGATTACCTTGAAGAGCGTGCCGAATACGCTGCCTCCCATTTACGTTTTCTTGTTGTTTTTAACCGCCGGTTTCGGCGGCGCTTCCCCGGTTTCGGAGCCCGGCGTTTTTGGGACCTCGGCATGGGCGCCGGCTGCTTTTGGCTTTCCGGCCCCTTTGGCTAAAGCGTGAGGCTTCGCCGCGGCTTTGGGCGTAAAGGTTTCAACTTCCTTCAGAGTAGGAGGCTCCGCCCCGTGGCGGGAACACACCAGAGCCGCGGCTTTATTGGCAAAAAAGAGCGCGTCGTAGAGCTCTGTGTCTGTCAGATTCGCCAGCGCCGACCGGGACATCTTTCTCTTGAGTTCCAGCCACGCAAGAAAAGCGCCGTGGAACGTATCTCCTGCGCCTATGGTATCCACTACCGGAACATTCACCACAGGGGCGCTTGAACGGGTTACGCTGCCGTCGTTTCTGCGGAGCAGAGCCAGGGCGCCTTTGGAACCTAATGTGGTAATCACCATCCTGGGCCCCATGGTCAGTATCTTCTGGAGCGCCTTTTCTAAATCTATATCAGGGTAGATAAATTCAAAATCCGCAGCGGAAATTTTGGCGATAGTAGAGGCAGCTATCCATTTTTCAAACTGTTTCACATAAGCTTTCCTGTCCTGAATCATAAACGGCCGTATATTGGGGTCGAAAGATATGACAGGCGCCTCTTTTCCCTGGCCTTGAAGGGCGTTTTCCCTGAGAATAAAGGTTTCTATAGCCGAAGCGATGGGCTCCATGGTCATTGCGATGGAACCGAAGGTGATGCAGTGGGTGTTGTTCGGCAGTTTTTTAGGCAGGTCTTCTATGTTCAGAGAGCGGTCGGCGGTCCCTTCGGTATAGAAAATATACTGGGGTTCTTTGCCTTTTTCCAGTTTTACAAAGGCGAGCGTGGAGTTTTGAGGGGACCGGATCGTCAAATCCTCCTCTACGTGGTTGTCCCTGAGGCGTTTCATCAGGATTTCCCCGAAGAAATCGGTAGAAAACCTCCCCATGAACCGTACCGGAACCCCCAGTCTGCCGATAGCGATAGCAGTATTGAAGGGGCTACCTCCCGGAAAGGGCAGAAAACCTTCACCCTTCCGGGGTATCGCGGCGCGGACCATATCAATAAGGGCTTCTCCACAGCATATTATCATGAGTTTCTCCTTGAAACTACCTTGGTCGTTTGCCTTGCCTGTTATACTATAATAAGATATTATAGGGGCCGTTGGCAAGTTACAGAGGGATAAAATACGGCGGTATTTTCGCCGTAGTAAAGATAAAGTAAAGAAATTTCTATCGGAGCAGTCTATGCAAGGGAAAATGAAAGTAGCCGTCATGACGGATAGGATGAAGATGGAGTTTATTCAGAGGGATATACCCCAGCCTGCTGCGGACGAAGTCCTGGTTAAACTGGAGTATGTAGGCGTCTGCGGTTCGGATCTTCACTATTTTGAAAACGGTAGGATCAGCGATTTTATCGTAAAACCGCCTTTTGTCCTGGGCCACGAAGCCGGCGGGGTGGTGGTTGAAACCGGTCCGGCGGTAAAGCATCTCAAGCCTGGGGATAAAGTGGCCCTGGAACCGGGAAAAACCTGCGGACACTGTGAATTTTGCCGTACCGGCAGGTACAACCTCTGTCCTGACGTGGTTTTCTTCGCCACCCCTCCGGTAGACGGGGTGTTCCAGGAATACGCGGCCCATGAAGCCGGCCTTTGTTTCAAGATTCCTGACACGATGAATACCATGGAAGCGGCCCTTATCGAGCCCCTGGCCGTGGGCTTTCACGCCGCTGTTACCGGCGGGGCCAGGCTGGGGCAGACTGCCCTGGTAACCGGATCGGGCTGCATCGGCCTGGTGTCTATGATGGCCGCCAAAGCCCTGGGGGTTTCCCGTATTTTCGTGAGCGATGTGGTCCGGAAGCGGCTGGACAAGGCCAGGGCCCTTGGGGCCGCGGAGGTTATCAATAGCGCTGAACAGGATCTGGTTAAGGCCGTGAACGGACTCACTGCCGGCGCCGGGGTGGACCTGGTAATTGAAACCTCCGGCGTGGACGCCGCTGCCAACCAGGGCATAGGGGTTCTCAAAAAGGGCGGGACCCTGGTATTCGTTGGGTACAGTAAAAACGGCATGATGAACCTTGCTATCGGATCGGCGCTGGACAAGGAACTGACCATGAAGACCATCTTCCGTTACCGCCATATTTACCCCCTCGCTATAGACGCCGTAAGCCGGGGTTTGGCGGACATTAAAAGCATCGTGACCAATGTTTTTGATTTTGACGATATCCAGAAAGGTATGGAAGAAAGTATCCGCAACAAGGCGGAGATTGTAAAATCGGTAATCAAAATAGCAAAATAGCGATGTCAAAGACTTTAATTTGGATGCACCATGGCAACAGGAACAGCAGGACTCATTGTTAAAAATTATTTAAAACGCAGGCTTAAGGTAGCGGAATTCGCCATTACCAACGCGTGTATCGCAAAATGTTCTTTCTGCGATATCTGGAAGCAGCAGCCCAAGGTTTTTGTGGATAAGGATAAGGCTTTGAAGGTCATAGACCGGCTGGCGGAAGTTGGGACCGTCCATGTGACCTTTACCGGCGGGGAGCCTTTGCTGCACCCTCATATAACCGACTTTGTTGCCCAGGCGGCTTCCCACAGTATGCACAGCGCTGTTCTGGACGCGGCTCCGCAGCTTCTCATGCGGAACGATATCATAAAACGCCTGGAAGCGGCCGGAAACGATATGATTAGCATCTCCTTCGACTCAGGGGACCCGGTAACTATGGCCGAGTCGCGGCAGATCCCCAATATCATGGAGGACATGGCAAAAGCGGTAGAACTGATCAAAAAGACATCCGTCATGACCATGGCGTCGGTCCTTATTTGGAACGATAACTATGATAAGCTGGAAGAAGTCTGCATCAGGGCCAAAAACATGGGCTTTGATTTCATTTCACTGAACTATCCCACGTTTTCCAGGTCCAGGATCTACCCTTTAGGCGGAGAGGGGATAAGCCTTTCCCGGGAAAAGGTTATCCAGGGGCTGGAATCGGCTATCGCGCTGCAGAAAACCGGCAAATACGGGATCATCAATTCCCCAACATCTATGAGGAATATTATCAACTACCTCAGGGACCCGGCTGCAGCTAAATACCCCTGCCTTGGAGGGACCCATGTGCTCTTTGTGGACTGGTTCTTTGATGTCCGGCCCTGCATGCAGCTCCCTACTGTTCTGGGCAGCATGCTGACTATGGAGGAAAAAGACTTCAACCGGAAACCCTGCAACGACTGCAATATGAGCTGGTACCGGGATTTTAGCGCCCTGTTCTGGGGTTTCAAATCCCTGCCGGTCTGGCTGGACTCGGCGGTTGCTTTTAAGGCAGTAAATTAAGGTTAAATGTTAAGAACCATCCCGTCCCAGGCCGGCGTGATGCGGTAAGGGGCCAGGGCTTCGGTGAGATCCCTGTGGAGCGAATGGCCGTTATGGGAAAAATGGTTGGCGAAAAAGAGGGTGTTTTCGTCCGCCAGGCCCGCATCGAAGAGGCGCCTTTGTAAGGCGGCGTTTTCTTCTATGCCCATGTGGCCTCTGCTTCCCTTTTCCCTGCAGTGGGTGCAGTCCATACTAAGGGCGTTCAATTTACGGTCCTTCAAAACCCGCGCCAGGTCCCGCTCAAACTCGCCGTAAGGCAGGGCGCTGTCGTTTATCTGGAGGAAATTTTTCTCCCTCTTTTCCCCTTCTTCGACAAGAAAGAAAAGGCAGTCTTCCCTCTGGTCATGAACCGCCCTGAATGCCGTAATCGTGAGATCCATGCTTTCGACAACGCTTCCCGGGGCGATTTCGGTTATCGAAAAAGACGGGTGTTCCTGGGCCGCGAATTCAAACAGCATGCCGTCCCGGATATGATCGCAGGATTTTTTGTTGGCGTAAACTTTGAGGGGCTTTTCGTCAGGAATACAGGCGTAAACAGGGCAGGCCCGGAACGTTAAATCCGGGACGTTCAAATGATCCGTATGGGAATGGGTGACGCAAAGGCTGTCCACTGCGGCCAGATCCAGGTTGTAGCGGAGTTTGTGGAACATGATGTCAGGGCTCAAGTCCAGCATAAGATGCTTGTTCACGAGGAAAGCGCAGCGGGTGCGAATGTCCCTTCCTCCTGCTTCGGCCGCACGACGGCAGGTTTCGCAGCGGCAAAAAACGGAAGGTATGCCTTCGGCAGCAGCGGTGCCCAGAAAAAGAATTTCCATCTCCGCCCCTATTCTTTTACAGCCCCGCCGCTCAGGCCGCTGATGATGTGTTTCTGCATGAAGACGTAAAAAATGATAATCGGGATACAGGATATAAAAAGGCTCGCGAAAACCATGCTGTAATCAATGTAGTATTTTGAACGGAAATTGTACTGGAAAAGCACCAGCGTCCATTCCCGGGCCTTTGTGTTCAGCATCAGGAGCGGAAGGGTAAAATCGTTCCAGAACCAGAGGCCGTTGCTTATCATTATCGTCGCGGTCATAGGGGCGAGCTGGGGCAGCACGATGCGCCAGTAGGTTTGAAACGGCGAAGCTCCGTCGATATAAGCCGCCTCTTCAATTGAGGCTGAAAGGGAAGAGATATATCCCACGTAAAGGAAAACACCTTCGCAGATAGAACCAGAGTAATACACGATCACCAGGCCCAGTTTGTTCATCATCCCCAGCATGCTCGTCAGCTTTATGAGCGGCATCATCTTCACCTGGAAAGGAACAAAAATTCCCATCAGAAGAAAATAGTACAGATAACGGTAGAAGCGGGATTTCCCCATCATCCTGGCTATGGGGTAGGATGTCATAGGGAGTATAATAAATCCCCCAAGGAGCCCCATAAAGGTTATCCAGATCGAGTTGTAAAAATACCGGAAAAAGCCCTGCCTGCCGGTAATGGCGCTGAAATTATCGAAAAAAAGCGATTTAGGAGGCGCGAAAAAATTCCCGATAATTTGCGCGTTATCCTTGAAGGCGCTGATGACGACAAAATAGCAGGGAATAAATATCAGCAGCATCCCTGCGGCCAGCACCAGGCTGGTACTAAATTTGAATACAGGCGATTCTTTCATAGCAGCCTCTTATTAGTAAACTCTTTTTTTATTCGACCATGTGATCTGAATAAAAGAAATACCGCAGATGAGGAAAGCCATCATGATGGATTCCGCGATAGCGGTGCTGAATTTCCGTTCCACAAAACCGTGGTTGTAAATAAGGAACGCAAGGCTCTCGGTGCTCCCTCCGGGGCCGCCGTTGGTCATGGCCATAATGTACTCGAACACCATAAGCCCCGATTTTAGCGAGAGGACCAGTATGATGCTGATAATCGGCATGAGAAACGGAATGGTAATTGCCTTGAAACGCTGTATTTTTCCGGCTCCGTCAATCATGGCGGCTTCGACAAGGTCGTCAGGGATAACCTGGAGGCCTGCCAGAAAAAGGACAGTCGGGATAGCCAGGCCCTGCCAAACATGGACAAAAAGAAGGCCCCAAAAAGCGGTGTTTTTCCGGGAAAGCACATTCATCGAAAGAGCGGCTATATCGAACAATTCCCCCAGAACCGGGAGCGCCCGGGCGTAAAGCTCGTCAAAAACAATGCCCACAGTGAGGGAGCTTAAAACAGCGGGAAGGAAAAAAACCGCTCTGATGTATTTCCGAAGGAAAAATTTACGGTTCAAAAGAAGGGCGATACAGAGGCTTATAATTGTCAGCAAAACAATCAGGCACAGTGCGTAACGGATGGTAAACCCCAGGGAGTTTAAAAACCTGGGGTTCCTGAATCCGTTAACGTAATTGTCCAGCCCTACGAAACGGTATTTCCGGGCAACGCCGTTATAGTTGGTAAAACTGTAGTAAATGCCCCAGATAATCGGAACGATAAAAAACATGATGTAAAGGGCTGTTCCGGGCAGAACCATGAGTCCGTAGGTTATCTGCTGGTAGAAACGGTATTGGCTGGTTGATGCGATTTTTTTCCCGGGCATTTCCGGCCTCCTTTGGAAACGCCGCCCCGGGGTTTCCCCAAGGCGGCGCCGGTTTTAGTTGCTGCTATAAACCGTTTTGATTAGAGCATCGCTTTCCTTAATAAAGGCGTCGATGTCCCCGGTCATGAGCATGTTTTGTACAGAAGGAACCCAGGCGGGGCGGAGGCCGGGATTCCAGAAATTGAGTACCGTGAGGAACGTGTTCCTCTTGGAGATCTGGTCCATAACGGTCCTTAACTCAGGAGTGTCCTGTTTCACGCTGGTAATTACGCAGGGGCCGCCTTCAAAATCGGCGAAGTCCTGGGCGATTTCCGGCGATGTAAGGAAATCAATGAATTTGAGGGCCGCAGCGGTTTCGGCTTCGCCCATCTCGGAGCGGACGCTGTAGGCAATGTCGATGTTGACAGGCATTTTGCTGGGCCTCCCCTTTACCGGGTTGGGATAGGGTATAAGCTCCAGGTTTACGCCGGGGAAATTTTTGACATCAGCCATCAGCCAGGAACCGCTGGTGTACATTGCGGCCTTCTGCCCGAAGAAATCGGTCCTCGCCTGGGAATCGTCGGTTCCCAGAGTGTCCGCTTGTCCGTATTTGCGGACTTCCAGCATGTCTTCAGCAAGCGCCCTGGCGTCGGGTTCTCTGGTGAATGAAGTTTCCCCGCTGGCAATTTTTTCGATAATTGCGGTAATGTCGGGGTTGACAATACCGATCATGCGTTCAAATTCCTGGGCAGGATTTTTATCCTTGAACACAAAAGGCTGCACCCCGTTGGCCTGGAAGGCTTTGCACACCGCAATCAACTCATCGTGGGTCGCAGGCGGCGTGATGTTATACTTGCTGAAAAGATCCTTGTTGATCCACAAGCCGTAGAAACTGATCGTAGTGGGCATAGCATAACTCCTGCCCTTGTAGTTGGACATTTCCAGGTATTCAGGCATAGCCCGTTTTAGGAATTCCTGCCCTGTCAGATCCAGCAGGTAGCCTTCTTCCATCATGTCCTTGTAAGGCGGCTCAGCAGGCCAAAGGTGGATGATGTCGGGAATGTCACCGGTGGAAACCCTGGCGAACAGCGCCGTTTCCGAATCCGGCGGGGACATCACCTCGATTTCGATACCTGGGTTTTGCTCTCCGAACTTTTTGACCAGATCTTCAAAATAGATAGGGAGCTGTTCCTTCTGGTTGTAGAATTCCAGCTTGACAGGGCCGCTTTTCGACGAATCCTTTTTGCCCGAACATCCGGTCAGAAAAGACGCTGCCAAAATAGCGGCGGCGCAGACGAATAAAAACTTCTTCATACTAATTCTCCTCCATAAAAAAACGATAACAGAACATAGTTCCGAAATACCCCGGCCAACGCCGGGGTTTGGTTAATATTAATAATAAATTATTACAAAAGTCAAGTTTTATTTTGAAGAATTCTACCGATTATAACCTTTTTTAGCCGTTAGTCTTGAAAAACCCAGGTATCATCTGTTTCTTCTTGAAGATACTTGATCTATTCATGATAATAGAGTATTTATTAGTAATAATACATTACTTAATGATGTGTAATACCATATATAGGAAGCTCTAAAACTAATGGCCGGCGGTGTAAATCAGTCGTATCTCAGGGTAAAAAATCAGCGATCCGTGCTGGATGCGGTGCTTAAGCAGGGCCCGGTCTCCAAGGCGGAGCTTGCCCGGCTCCTGGGCGCAAGCAAACCGGCTATGGCGGATAACGTGTCCAGGCTTATGGAAATCGGAATTTTCACACAAAACGAGGACAACCCGGGAGGGAAGTCAGGCTCCCGGGGGGAAAATGCCGGTCCCAGCGGGAGGAGGCCTGTGCTCCTGGATATCAAAAAGGATTTTCGTTTTATCATTACTATCGATTTTACGTACCTTAATACCCGTTTCGATCTTTTCAACCTAAAGGGAGAGGGGGTAAGTTCCTTTTCGGTGAAGCAGACCCCGAGCCAGAAATTCGGCCGCTGGGTTTCCATGTGCGTCAACGCCGCAGAGACCCTGCTCAACGCCCAGAACCTGGACCCCGGCTCCCTGGCGGCTATAGGTATTTCTTCTCCCGGAATCATTAACGAAGAATTGGACGAAGTAACCATTGTTCCGCTTTTTGGGGAATTCAACCCCCTGGCTCTGCGGAAACATCTGGCTGAACAATTCGGCTGCCCTGTTTACATTAGAAACAGTACCAACGCAGCCGCTCTTGGGGAATACGCCGAAGGGGCCGGCAGGGGCAGTGTGAACATGCTCTACATAAGCTGCGGCCAGGGCCTGGGAGCCGGGATAATCCTGGACGGAAAAATTTACGAAGGCAGTTGCCGGGCTGCCGGGGAGATCGCCAATTTTATCACGAAAGAAACCCTGGGGCTTGAAGAAAGCCTTGAAAAACGGATAGGCATCGACGGGCTTTTGGACCGCTTCCTGAAGGAACCGTCCAACGCATCCAGGCTGCCCCGGGAAGGCGGCATGAAGCGGGAGGCGCTTTTTGAGAACGTCCTGGAACTCTGGCGGAAAGGGGACCCCTTCATCGCAGGGGAGCTGAAAAATATCGCCTTTGAGCTCGGGGTTCTGATCTGCGACATGGTGATGCTGTTAAATTGCGACCATGTGGTCCTGGGCGGGGAATACCATGTTTTTTCCAAAGATATTATCCCGGAAGTGGCGAACATGATACAGAAGCACTGTATCGTCCCTGCGGGGGTGGCTGTTTCCCGGCTTGGGGAACGCGCCGCAGGCGTCGGGATGGCTGCGGTTTGCAGGGAAATTTTTTTCGATTGTCTCTGCGAGGTAAAGGAATAAACAGGTGAAATTTCCCCCTCCCTTTCCCTCAATGCCTGCTTTTTATATCTCAGAGGAAAAACGCGTCCCCCTTTTTTGCCTCCTCTGGATAAGCTACTTTGCCGCGAATCTCGGGCGTCTGAGTTATGTTACTGCCATGATCGAAATAATCGGCAGCGAAGGTTTTTCGCCCGCAGCGGCTGGTCTTGTAGGTACAGGGTTCTTTGTCTGTTACGGCCTGGGGCAGATCGTATCGGGTTATACCGGCGACCGCCTGCCGCCCGGGGGGGTTGTTTTCGCGGGGCTGTTCTGCACCGCTTTGGCGAATCTCGTTATGGGCTTTACCCAAACCAGCGGGCAAATGCTGGCGGTTTGGTGTTTCAACGGCGCGATTCAGTCCGTACTGTGGCCGCCTATTCTGCGGGTCATAGTGGAATACTACCCCAGCGCTGAGCGGGAAAAAGCCTGCGTCAATATAGCGACAACCTATCCTCTGGCGACTTTGTTTTCCTATGCCGCCTGCGCCGGGATTGTGATGGTTTTGTCCTGGCGCGCGGTTTTCTTTATTTTTTCAGTTTTTCTGTTTGCAGTATCGGCTCTTTGGGGCGCTGCTTTTAAAAAACTGGAACGCTGCCGCGTGGATTTTTCTTCCGCGCTTACGGACGCAGACGGCGAAGCGCACTACAGGGGCCTGCCGTTGAAACGGGGGGAGAAAATCCCGTACTTTGTTCTGGCCCTTTTCTGCGGGGCTCTTGTTGCCCAGGGCGCTTTGCGGGACGGTCTTATGACCTGGATACCAGCCTATATGGCCGGAGTTTTTTCCC
>JAITEW010000126.1 GCA_031281855.1 Treponema sp. | reverse complement strand
TAGCTTGTTGTTTACTTTATAAAGCCAAAGAATTATCGGGGGCCCCGGGCCGGGGGGGGTGGGGGGGGGGGGGGGGGGGGGGGGGGCCCGCCCATTGATGAATGGGAGAACAGGGCTGTCCGGGAAGCGTCCTGCTTTTCGAACGGCTCCTTTTTTAGAGGGAGTTTATGATTAAAAAAAACGGCGTTGTTGTAAATCTAAGGCTGCTTTCCCACAAACCGAAATTTTGGGAAAGTATTGTTATTTTCTGTCTTGCTGCAGGGGCGGCATCCCTGCTTTCCTGCGGCAAGGCCTCCAAACCGGTCTGGTATGTGGAAGAAGGGCTGGAGGATGAATGGGCCAATGTTCTTGCTCAGGTAAAAAATCCTCCGGAATTTACCGGCATTGAGGTTTATACTCCCGGAACGAAAGAAAAGGCCGGAAGTTACGGTTACCTCATTACCCGGCGGGACCCGGCGGAAACCGGAGGAGGGGAGGTTCGCATGTATCAAAGGCTTTCCCGCAGCCAGGAGTACGAGGGGGGCCTGGTACTGGCCCTGGATCCCTGGATCGTGTTCCGGTACAACACCGATTCCCCCCTCAGTTGGGAACGGGCCGGTTCCCCTGAAAACGGCGAAGGGATCCTCTATTTTCCCGGCGCTGAGGAGGATGCCGCGGCGGCATGGACGGCCCAGCTTGTTCAGGAACAGCCCGGCCTGTTTCCTGAGGATGAGCAGGCGTGGGCTGCTGTCCGGGAATCCCTGTATACGGGAAAGCGTTTTCAACGGGGGGTTCCGACCTACCGCTGGGAAGACGCCTGGGTTTTCTTCAGGGAAAACCGGCCTTCCTGGGTTTATGCCCCCTACAGCCGGGTCAGAAGGCTTCCGGGTTATCAGACCTCCCTTTTTAGCGCAGATGTTTTCCCCTTAAGGCCCGGATGGACAAGGTATGGCATCCAGGCGGATATCCTCTGGGCCAGGCCTTTCGGCGGGGAAGAAGATCGGGAAAAACTTGTTTCAACGGAAGCCTGGCTAAAGAACGGCGAAGTTCAGTTTGTCATCGCCAGCGTTATGAACTGGATTCCCGCTTCCCGGAACGCCCTGCCCTTTAACGCCTTCTCCCAAGCCGCCCAAAACGCCTGGTTTTCCAGCGCATTTGTGTGGCAGCTTAACGAAGTATTATAAGGGAGCCTCTAAAAACTCCGGTTGAGTTTCCATAAGGAATTACATCAGCCAAGACCGGGAATCGAACCCGGGACCTGCGCATTACGAGTGCGCCGCTCTGCCAACTGAGCCATCTTGGCAAGACAACAGGACAAATAGATAAAAAGTATACCTGATTAGAGGCGGGTAAATCAACTCATCCTGAAGGGCCTGATGGGTTAAGGCTTGCCCATAGGGATGGTATAATCTATTATAGAAGAAACAAGAGGAGGGAACTATGTCAGACACGAATAACCCTTACCAGAGTCCTGAGGCGAATGTCAGTCCGGTAAAGCCCCTGGTTTCGCAGGGGTTGCTGACGGAAACTATGCTGATACACCTTAAAGGGGCTTCGCCGTGGCTCCGGTTTATCGGTATTCTGGGTTTCATAAGCTGCGGCGGTATGTTTCTCGGCGGGATTGGTTTTATCGCTCTGTTTTCAACGGTGTCCGAAGTCTGGGGATCCATACCGGGTATCGAGGCTTATAGCGATGTAATTGGAGCGGTTTTTGCCGCTTCCACAGGGGTTCTTTTCCTCATCTATGCGGTTCTCTATTTGTTCCCATCACTTTTCATCTATAACTTCGGGAACAAGATCCGCAGTTATATGCGGAACGGGGCGGACCAGGATTTGGAAGCGGCCTTCAAAAACAACAAATCTCTCTGGAAATACCTGGGGATCTTGGCGATTATCAGTCTTGCGTTTATTCCTGTTTTGGTCATTGCGGGGATAATCGCAGCGGTGGTTATGGCATTAGGCTGATGACCGGTTTTGAGCGTACCGGGATTGATTCGTCCCTGAGGGTACAGACTCCTGAAGGGATAGAATTCGTGCTTTTTCCCGCAGGGTTTCCTGTCAGGGTCTGCGCCTGGGGAATTGACTGCCTCATTAAAGGGGTTGCGGTTTTCGGCCTCCTCATTGTAGTCAGTATACTCCACAAGATTATGGGCATTTGGCTGTACCTTATCCTGAATTTTGCCCTGGACTGGTTCTACCACGCGGCTTTCGAGATTTTCCGGAACGGACAGACTCCGGGGAAGCGCCTTATGGGAATCCGGGTGGTGAGGAGCGACGGTTCGCCGGTAAATCCCGGCGCTTCGTTTCTGCGGAATCTCCTCAGGTTTGCCGATGGTTTTCTCTACCTCTATCTGATTGCTTTTCTCTGCATGTCTGTAAGCAAGGGCTTCAGGCGTTTCGGCGACTGGGCCGGGGACACCCTGGTGGTCTATACCTCCAGTTCCAGGCTGCCCGGGAGGTTCACCGCTCCGGCGTTCCGGAAGCAGCAGGCCCTTCCGTGGCTCGCTGACATTCCTGCCGTGATTCCGGGCAGGCAGCTTACGTTTGAGGAAAAACAGGGGCTTCTTATGTTCGCCCGCCGCTATCCCCTGTTGGGCAGGGAACTGGCCGATGAGATAGCCCGCCCGTGGGCCGCGCAACTGAGGCAGAAGGAAGCAGCCTGCGGCGTTTCAGAATCAGGAGCTGGTCTATCAGAACCCGGAGCCGATTCATCAGAATCGGCCTATCTCCTGGGAATTGCCCGTACCTTAATCGGTGTTACATGACCCAGCAGAGTTTTGTCAGCCGCAGGGAAGCTTTCTGGAACAACTTTGAAAAGCTTGTCCGGGGCAGCCGCAGGGATCTTAAAGAACAGGCCGCGCTGTTCCCGCGTTATTACCGTGAACTTACCCAGGATCTCAATACCGCCAGGGCGCACGGTTTCGATCCTTCCATAATTGAACGTCTCAACGCCCTGGTGCTTGAAGGGAACCAGCTTCTTTACAGCAAGCGGTCTTTCTCGCTTAAAGAGGCTGCGGATTTTCTGCTCAGAACTTTCCCCCAGGCTGTCCGCTCCCAATGGCGCAGTCTGGGAACAGCGGCGCTTATTTTTTACGGCATAGCTGTTTTCTTCGGGTATCTCTGCGTGCGCTACCCGCCTATGGTGTACGAGATCATGGGCGAGGACCAGGCCTGGGACCTGGAGAGAATGTACGATCCCGAAAGCAGCCATTTTCTTACCCCCAGGGACGTAAGTTCCGACGCGGACATGTTCGGTTATTATATTTATAATAATGTTTCCATCGCCTTCAGGACATTCGCCGGAGGAATTCTGGCCGGTTTCGGAAGCCTCCTTCTCCTTTGTATTAACGCTGTTTTTTTGGGAGCCGCTGCGGGGCATATTATCGGCCTGGGATTCGGCGGGACTTTTTTTCCCTTTGTCATCGGGCACAGTGCCCTTGAACTCACGGCGATACTTTTCAGCGCCCAAGGGGGGCTTCTCCTGGGCTACCGGCTCTTTATCACCCAGGGCCTTTCCCGGACCGCTTCGGTTAAGCTGGCAGGAAAGGCCGCGCTTCCCCTTATATCAGGCGCCGGCGTAATGCTGGTTATGGCCGCCGTTATAGAGGCCTTCTGGTCCTCAAGGCACCAGATCCCGGCGGAGCTGCGCTATGCCGCAGGCGCGGCGCTCTGGGTCCTTCTGGCGCTCTATTTTGTTTTTGCAGGGAGGAAGAAAAAATGAGCCCCCCTGGTTCGTTCAGTGTTCTGGCTTTAAGGCGGAGGAGCGTCTGGGAAGCCGCGGACTCAGGTATTCTCCTTTGGAGGGATAATTTTCTTTACATCCTTTCCCTCTTTGCCCTGCCTGTCTGGATCGCCGCGTTCTGCCTCAGGTTTATCCCTGAAGGCTTCCGGCAGTTTTCCTGGATCATCCTCTGGTGGCTCAAACCCCTTTTTGACCGTCTCGCCTTGCATGCGGTTCAGGCGCGGTTTTTCAGAACCCCCGGGCAGAATGGTTTTCGTTTTGTGCTCCCGGGTCTGGCCGGGACCGTTTTCCGCGGGCTTCCCGGGGATCTTCTCTGGCGGCGTTTCAGCCCCTTCCGTTCCGCGTGCATGTCCCTGCGTATTCTGGAAAGGCTCAAAGGCAAGCAGTACAGGGAGCGAAAGAAAACTCTCCGTACCGGGGGGCTCAATTTCTGCGCCCTCCTTTCGAGCCTTGGGCTGGTTCTGGAAGCGGGCCTTTTAGGAGGGGAAGTCATTTTTTTTACCGCTACCGCGGAATTGTTCTTTCCCGATTTTTCCTGGTCCCTTTGGAACAAGCTCATCAACGCCGAGCTTTATCTATACGCCGCTTACTGTTTCAATTATATTCTTGTTGAAAGTATGTATGTCTGTAGTGGTTTCGGCCTCTATATCAACAGCAGGGTGGAAACGGAAGGCTGGGACATCAGGCTCCTTTTTCAGAAATTTACCTCCAGGCCTGCGGTGAAAGGCGCCGCTCTGTTTCTGGGTTTTATGTTTATGCTTACCCCCCTTTCCCTTAGGGCTGATGAGGAAGAACCGGCGCCGGAACCTAAAGTTTATTTTCCCGAAACTTTTATGCCTTTAGAAGATGCCTCTTGGGAAAGCCTCAATGAAATACTTGAATCGGATGAGTTCGGCAGCGTCAAAGAAGGCTGGGAAATTCAACTGAAAGATAAAAAATCCCCCATGAAGGACAGGGATATCAATTTCGCCCCATGGCTTGAACAGCTTAAGCAGATGTTCGCTGTTGTTCTAAGGGCCCTTATCGTTCTGGCTATAGCGGGGTTTGGGGTCTTCGCTTTTATCAGGCTTTACCAGCTGCGCCGTTCCTCCGCTCAGAGCGGGAAAAGGGACGGCGTATTCCGCATCTCCCAGGTTTCCGTTGAAAGCCCGGAAAAGCTTTTTGAAAAAGCCGCGGCATGGTACGCACAGGGCAGCGTCAGGGAAGCCTGGGCCGCCTGCCTCTGCGGGACCATTACCGCTTATACCCGCTACCGTTCTCTTTCGTTCCCGCAAGACGCTACCGAATATGACTGCCTGGATTTGGTTCGTACCCGTTTCGGTCCCGACCCCGGGGGGTTTGGGGAACTGGTGAAGAACTGGGTCCTCCTTGCTTACGGCGGGCAAATCCCCGGTGAAGGGAGTTTTGAAAAAGCCCTGGAATTCGGCAGAAGCCTCAAGGAGGTCCCGGTTGCGTAAGCATCTTGTCTGGTTCGGCGCGGGGCTGGCAATCCTGGGGGTTATTGCCTTTGTGCTGTGGTCGCTTTTTGAGATTGTCCCTGTCGATACGTACATCGATCCTTCCAGGGAAGCCAGGATCAATGAATACCTCGCCCTGGACCGCTGGCTCGCGGGAGCCGGGCGCCCGGTGCGGGTTAAGGATTACGGGAACCTTGAGGCCCTGAAAGCGGCGTCTGAAGGGACCATTGTTATCCAGTCCGCCCTGTTTGACTGGACCGGCGAAGCGGCTGAGTACCTTCTTGCGTGGATCGAAAAAGGCGGATCGCTTATTCTCTGTCTGGATTATTCCTGGGAATGGGACGAAGATGAGATCCAGGGGATGTTCCTTTCGAATCTGGGCTTTAAGCGGGGCGAATGGCCCGACGATCTGAGTTACTATTACGATGCCGCCGAACCGTCCTATGGGGGCAGCATCATCCTTGCGCCTCCTGAGGATGAGAGCGCCCTGGCGCTGCGGGATTACAACGGCCTTGTCCGGCTGGTCCGGCTTTCACGGGGCAGGGGAAACGTTACCGTCACCGGGGAACCCAGGTTCATGACATCCGGGGCGCTCAGAAAGGAACAGAACGCGCGGCTTTCGTGGCGCCTTCTCGCGGGGTCCCCGGAACCGGAGGGTTTTAGCCCCGGGATTTTTTTCATCCGCGGCAGGGAGAGGATTCAGGGGCTCGTAGGCAGGCTTTTTCAGCGCGGGAATTTTTCCGCCCTCATCGTGTCCGGCCTTGCGCTTCTTGTTATCGGGTTATGGTCCGTGATTCCTGTGTTTGGCATCCTGAAGGGTGATGATGAACGTCCCGGCCGCCTTCTCAATGAGCGGTTTCTTGCGGAAGGCCGTTTTTTGAAACGTTACGGAGCCCTGGAAAGTTACCGGGCTGTTTATGCGCATGAAATCAGGCGGCGTCTTGCGAAGAAAGAGGGCCTCAGGGGCGAAAATGAAATGCTTCGCAGCGCCTCGGATATCTGGGCCGGGGCGTCAGGACGCCGGGATGCCGCTACGGTCCTGGAAGCGCTTTCTCCAGGGCGCCTTGGGAACAGAGACTTTGTAAAATCAATAGGTATTCTGAAAACTATATTGGAGCGTTTATGATAGAAGTTGAAAACACTGCGCCGCTTATGTCTGCGCAAACAGCGGCTGCCGCTATGGACAGGGTCCGGGCCGAGATCGCCAAAGTTTTTATCGGACAAAAGGATCTGGTGGATCATGCCCTTATTGCCCTCCTCGCGGGGGGCCACCTGCTGGTGGAAGGAGTTCCGGGGCTGGGAAAGACCCTGCTGGTGCGGGCCCTGGCCAGGGCCATTGGCGGGGATTCAAGGCGCATTCAGTTTACCCCGGATCTCATGCCCAGCGACATCACAGGCAACATTATGCTGGATGTCAGGGAAGGAAAATTTATCACCAAGAAGGGCCCTGTTTTTACCAATATCCTTATAGCCGATGAGATCAACAGGTCTCCGGCGAAAACCCAGGCCGCGCTTTTCGAAGCTATGCAGGAATTCCAGGTGACCCTTGACGGCGCCGCTTATGTTCTGCCGGACCCCTTTATGGTTTTAGCGACCGAAAACCCCTATGAGCACGAAGGAACCTACCCCCTGCCTGACGCCCAAAAAGACCGTTTCCTCATGAAGCTCCTTATTGACTATCCGGGCCTGGAGGATGAGAAAGCCATGGTAGCACAGGTACTTTCAGGGAGCACCGGCGCTGAGCTTTCCCTTGCAGGACTAAACCCGGCGCTTTCCCCCGAAGAGTTTGTTTCTATCCGCCGCTTTGCCGCTTCGATCCGTTCCGATCCTGCGGTTATTGATTACGCTGTACGCCTTACTGCGGCGACAAGGGACAACGGAACCATGGAAACCGGCGCCGGGCCCCGGGGAAGCCTGGCTCTGGTCCGCTGCGCCAGGGCCAGGGCGCTGCTGCAAAGCCGGGACTTTATCATTCCTGATGATATCAAAGCCCTGGCGGTCCCGGTGCTTAGGCACAGGATCACCCTTTCTGCGGAAAGCGAACTTGAAGGCCTTAACGAGACCAGGGCGGTTGAAAACCTGGTTTCCAAAGTTGAGGCTCCCAGGGGCTCAGCCTCCTTGGGCCCGGAACTCCCTGCATGAAACCCGGACCCGGCCTTCTCGCCGCCGCGCTGGTCTGGCTTCTGCTTGGCGGGGCTGCTTTTTTCTCCGATGCCCTGTCCCTGGTATGGCTCTACGCGGGCCTCTGTCTTCTTCCTTTTGCCGCCGCTGACGCCCTCTTTTTGTATTTTCTCGGC
>JAITEW010000049.1 GCA_031281855.1 Treponema sp. | reverse complement strand
AGCTCCGTTGTGCGGAAGATTAACTAACCTTAGTCAAGGGAATACCCAGTAAGAAAAATTTAAACGCAACGGCGCATAAGGGGAGAAGTCAAGTAATCCCATCTTTTTGCCCTTGTTCGCCGTTGCGGTTCATTTTCTTCAGATTATACCCTCTTTATGCCCCGCCTCAGCGGCGGCTTTAATGAGTTCCGGAAAACCCGCGCCTTTGGAAACCAGGGAGTAAAACGAAAGGACGAGCGCCGCTTCGGGAGAGGCCGCGTCCAGGCCGGACACTTCAGCCAGGATCCCGGCCGCCACTTCCGGGGTCTGGGGAGCCTGCTTTTCCTCAAGATGCCGGAACAGCGCGGCCCCGGCGCCCAGGGAAATAAACGCCGGTTTGACGCCCTGTTCCGTGCAGCAGCGTATGGCGCCGATAAGCCTGTCCTGGGGGCCGAGCTTGCGGGCTGTGTCTCCGCCGACACGGGCGCAGGTGTCCCCTAAAGCCTGGTTGGAAAAGCGGCGGAGCAGGTCCCGAATGTGCCAGTGCAGGTCCTCCAGAGGCGCGCCGAATTTTGCCGACAGCGCGAGGGCGCTTTCCAGCATGGCGTTCTGGGCGATATAGAGTATATCCCCCCTGCTGACGGCCTGGCAGATGTACCCCTCCCCCCGGAGCATCCCCAGGTAAGCCGAAACCGCGTGCCCCATGTTGTGAATAAAAAGCTTGCGCTGGATGTAAAAGTCAAACCGGCTGAAAGGGCGCATCCCCTCGATGTGCGGGATTTCCCCTTTGAAAGCGTCCTTGTCCACAGGCAAGAACCCGTAGGCTTCGGTACAGACCCGCAGGGGGTTCCCTTCCTGCATTTCCGCTGTCTGGATAGGGACCATGCGCCCGATGGAAGCTTCCACCAGGCCGATGCGTTTATCGAAAAGCTCCCGCTCTTTTTCATCCAGGTTTTCTTTGATGAGTTTTTCCAGCGCCTTGTTGGCGTCTATGAGGTTCTCGCAGATAATGATGTTAAGGCAGCTCCCGGTTTTTTGGAACCGCTTTTTGATTCCTTCCGCTATGACCGGGGCTATGAAAGGAAGGACCCTGACGCCTACGGCTGTGGCCATGATGTCCGCCCCGGCTATGGCCACAGCCGCCTTCTCAGCGTCCCTGCCGTTGACGGCCTTCACCCCTTCGACCCAGCGGTCCTCGCGGCCCTTGTCCGAGAGTATGCGGACCGGGTAGCGGCCTTCCCTGTTGAGCCCTTCGACGACCGGTTCCGCGACGTCGATGAACGTAAGCTCGTATCCTGCCGCCGCGAAAAGCTGCCCGATAAAACCCCTGCCGATATTTCCGGCCCCGTACATGACTGCTTTCATGCTTACCCCCGGAAACGGGATCTCAGTTTTCGGAGTTCCCCCGCAGGCAGCATGCCTTCCGTAGAACCAGGCTGCGACAACGAGGCCGCCGCGGCGGCATTGCCGAGTTCGAGGGCTTCCTCAAGCCCTTCGCCGCAGGAAGCCGAATAAAGGACCCCGGCGCAGAAAGCGTCTCCCGCGCCGACTTTTCCCTTGATGTAAGAAGGCGGCAGGTTGATGGTTTCAGACTCAAAATAAGCGCCGCTCCTGTCGAGGCCGAACCCCCCTTCCGGGGAATGTATCACGGCCCATTCCGCAACGCCGAGGCTTCGCATTTTTTCAAGAGCCCTGGGAAGGTTGGCGGAAATAAGTTTCCCCGCCTGGTCCCGCAGAACAATACCGGTTACCTGTTCGGCTTCCACCTCGTTGATAACGCAGTAGTCGGTGTATTTGAGGCTCGGCGGCACCAGGCGCTTAAAGCGGTCCCCCGCTTCGCTCACGACGTCAATCGAGGTTTTAATGCCCCGTTCCTTCGCGTGGCACAAAAGGCGCGCCATTTTGGTGCCGTATACGGGATCTTCCCCGTCAAGGGCGTCCAGGAGGAGTATGTAGCCGATGTGCAGGATTGCGGCGTCAATACGGTCCCAGTCAATATCGTCTTCGCAGAATCTGCCGTTCGCCCCGCAGTAGGTGTAAAAGGTGCGTTCTTTGGAAATGACATCCGCCATCACGGCGGTAAAAGCGGTTTTGCCTTCCCGCTTTATCATTGAAAGATCGATATTTTTTCGGCGCCGCATGGGATCAAGGACTAAATCGGCTTCAGGATCATTGCCCACCCTGCCCAGGGCCGTAATCCGCAGATCCGGGTCTATGACGGCAAGATCCCCCGCGACATTGCACAGAGCGCCTCCCGTGCTTTGGGAGATCCCTTCCTGTATGGAAACAAGCTCGCCCGGCTTGGGCAGCCCTTTTACCGGATACAGGATATCGACAATCATATTGCCCGCAACGGCTATTCCTTTTCTGTTCATGGGACAATTATAGGGGCGGAAATTCCCGCTTGTCAATTACGGCTATTGACTGTGGACGCAAAGATGCTATAATTAGTTCATTCTGCAAACTAATTAATGGGCGCTATGAAATTTATCAACCTTGAAAACAACGCCAAAGCCAGGCGGCATCAGAGCATTATAAAAGAATCAAACATCAAACAGATTTTTGATCTTGTTTTTGAAAACGAAGGCATCTCACGCATTGAAATATCGCGGATTACGAACCTGAGCCGTTCGACGGTTTCCCTCCTTATGGAGGAGCTTATGGGCGCAGGGCTTATCAGGGGGACAGGCGAACGGGCATCAGATTTTTCAGGAAGGAAACCCATCGGCCTTGAGATTAACGGGGACCGGGCCCAGATCATCACCCTGTCTCTTAGGAAAGATAACTACCGTTATATACTCTATGATATACGCGGCAGGGAACTGGAAAAGTTCTCTTCCAGGATAGTCTATAAAAAAGGATGCGCCGCGAAAATATGGAAAGCCGTAAAATCCCGGTCTTCGCGCCTTGACGAGTCCCGGCTCCTGGGGGTCTGCGTTTCTATTCCGGCAAAAATCAACAAGGCCGAAAAGTCAATCAACCTGTCCATTCTGGATACGGATAACAATTTTGATCTGTTGAAGGAACTCAAGAGCATGCGCCAGGAGCTCCCTTTGACCGCGGTAAACCAGTCGTCCGCGCGGGCCTACGCTGAGTACAAATACATATACAACGGGAAGAACGGCGACATGATCTATTTTAACATCGACGATGGCGTAGGCGCGGGCATCATGGTAAACGGCAGGCTCTTTACCGGAGAGATCGGCCACATGTCCATAGATCCGAAAGGCCCTCTCTGCGTCTGCGGGAAAAAGGGCTGTCTGGAAAATCTGATCCGCAAAACCGCGGTTATCAGGGAATTCGCGGAGCGCTCAGGGGGGGACAAAACAGGGCTCCTCTATGCTTTGAGCGGCGGCCGTCAGGGGGACATAAATTACCGGCTTATCAGGGAGGCCCTGGAACAGGGGGACCTCAAGGTTCTGGCAGCTGCCCGGGACATTGCGGAAAAAATCGCCCTGGGTATCAGCAACGTGATCTGCATGTTTGATCCTGAAAAAATTGTTGTTGGCGGCAATATACTGGAATTAGGCAGGACTTTTCTGGATATGATTTTGTCCAGGGTCAAAATACCCGGGAGCAGCGGCAAATGCCTTGACGCTTCAGGCCAGATAGCCGGCAGCGGCATAGGGGACGACGCTGAAAACCTGGGGGTTCTGCGTTTTTTTCTTGACAAGGTTTTTACTATTTCTGTTGAAACTGAAAATACGGTATATCTCGGCGATTAAGGCCGGGATCAGATCAGACTGAACCGGCCCGGACCGGGCACAGGGAGGAGGAGGGGGGGAGGAGTATCATGAATATTTTAGGAATCGGCTGTCATCCTGATGATCTTGAAATCGGATGCGGAGGCACGCTGGCGAAATACGCGAAACAGGGGCACAAGGTATTCATGTGCCATATCGCGAACGGCAATATGGGCCACGCGGTCATCCAGCCCGGAGAGCTCCGGGAAATCCGTGACAAAGAGGCAAGAAACGCCGCTGCAATAATCGGCGCTGAATCCATCTCCCTTGACCTGGGGGATCTCCAGCCTGAAGCGTCGGACAAAAAAGCACGCTGCGCCCTGACCGAAGTGGTGCGTTATACCAAAGCCGGTATAATCATCACGCACAACCCCAGTGATTATATGCGGGACCATGAGCAGGTTTCGGCTTTAGCCCAGGATGTGTCCTTTACGACCACTATCCCTCATCTGCTGACCGAAACCCCGGCGAACGGTGTTTTCCCGGCTGTTTATTTTATGGATACCCTGGCGGGGATCGGTTTTATTCCCACAGAGTATGTGGATATTACCGCAGAAATAGAGAAGAAGCTTGAGGCCATAAGCTGTCACGAAAGCCAGGTGGTGTGGATGCGCGAACACGACCACATCGACTTTCTTGACTTTGTACGGACCTGCAACAAGTACCGGGGCCTCCAGTCCAACTGCGCCTTTGCCGAAGGCTTCAGGCAGTATACGGCTTGGCCCCGGCTGCACACAAAACGGTTTCTTCCCTGATGGTAAACCGGGGTTAAGCCAGTAAATCGGGGTTAATATCCGATGTTAGATGAAATGCGGCTCGCCATAGCGATGCGTCCGTAACAGTTACATTCCGAAAGACCCTGGGATGAGAAGGGGAGGCGTTCCTCTTCAAGCTCTTCAATGACCGCGACAGCGCCTTCAAGCCATGAACGTATTCTGTACGCCGCTGTGTCAAGACGCGCGAGCAGGGTTCCGTAACGGAGGTCCATTACCTCCCAGCCCAGGGGCTTGATATTCGCCATCCAGTATTCGCGGTTGAATACACGGAGAGCTTCAATCCGTTTGATAAGTTCAGGAATTGTTTTTTCAACAATTTCCGTAAGGCGTTTTTTGTCCCCTGCCTTATAAGCTGCGGTAACCGCGCAGCCGATTCCTGCCTTTAATTCCAGCGCCCTGGCAATCAGGGCCGAAAACTTGAAAAGGCCGTAGGGGTCTTTAGCTTCCGGGACTTTTTCAAAAAACGCCGCTTCTTTTGCGTAATGGGACGAAAGATCAATACCCTTTACGGCGTAATCAAAAAGGCCGGCTAAAGGGTCCTGCCACATGAGGATCTTTGCGGCGTTCCAATTCTTTGGATTGCCCTTTTCAGTACCCGGTATTTCATTAAGACAGCTGATTTCCT
>JAITEW010000028.1 GCA_031281855.1 Treponema sp. | reverse complement strand
TTATTTTTGCTATTCCCATTCACCGGCGTTCCGGGGAAATCTGTGGGATCATATAAAATACGAATGGGTTCAGCGCATGGCGGAAGCAAAAAAAGTTTCTTTTTCCGGGCGCGAAGGATATTTGATGGGCTTTCGCCGCCTTATGAAGACGTTGGATGATTATATCGAAAGCCACGACTATGACCTGATGCTGGATGCCGCAACTGCCCAAACCGACCTCACGATGGGAACCGCCGTGGCCGGCTGGCTTACGGAAGCGGTTTTCGGTTCCGCTGAACAGCGCTCGGCGTTGTCTGCCGAAGCCGCCGGCGCTGCAATGATCGGCGTGCTGCGTGACGGCGACGCGCTGTCCGCGTTTCCGGATGTTAGTTACGACGGTTTCGTTACAAATCCTTAGGCCTGTTGTCCTGAACCCTTTTGGCTTTTCCTTCGGACACCGGGAGGCTGCCTGATTCGTGGAGTTCCACCCTGGGGTTGATAGTGATAGAAGCCTGAAGGGTTTTCCGGATCTTTTCCTTTAAGGCGTTCATCTGCCGGGCGTCGTCAGTGAAGATACTGGGGCCTGCTTCCACCTTGATCACCAGGCGGTCCAGGACGCCCTCTTTGTCCAGGACAATGAGGTAGTTGTTGCCGACTTCCTTCATAGCCATAATCACTTCCTCGATCTGGCTTGGGAAGACATTCACGCCGTTGATGATGAGCATGTCATCGGTACGGCCCGTGATGCGCCTCAAGCGGCGGTGGGTTCTGCCGCATGCGCAGGGTTCGGTGTAGAAGCTCGAAAGGTCCCGTGTGCGGTAGCGCAGTATAGGGGTAGCTTCCCTGCAGAGGCATGTGAGAACCAGTTCCCCGGTTTCGCCGTCTTTTAAGGGTTCGAGGGTTTCGGGATCGATGATCTCGCCGATGTAGCCGTCTTCCCAGAGGTGGAGGCCGTTTTTGAGCTGGCACTCGAAGGCCACCCCGGGGCCGTTCATCTCAGAGAGGCCGTAGGAATTGTACACGTCGATTTTGAGGAGTTCCTCAATGCGCTTCCTGGTGTCTTCCGAGTAAGGCTCAGCTCCGGCAAAGGCTTTCCGCAGGCGTATGCTGTCCCGGCTGACCCCTTCGGCGCGCATAATGGACTCCACATGGAGGAGGAAGCTTGGAGTGGCGTGGACCACAGTGGTGCCAAAGTCCTGCATAAGCTTGAACTGCCTGGTGGTGTTCCCTGAACCTGAAGGGATTACCATCATGCCCACCTCTTCGCCGCCGGAGTGAAAACCCAGCCCTCCTGTGAAAAGGCCGTAAGTGATCATGTTCTGGAACACGTCTGTTTTAGTACAGCCTGTCCCGTAGATGCACCGGGCCACATAGCCGGCCCAGCGTTTAAGATCCTCCCGGCTAAAGTAAATGGTTGTCGGGGTCCCTGTGGTACCGCTGGAAGCGTGGAGGCGCACCACGTCATCGCGGCTTATACTCAGGAGGCCGTAGGGGAAAGCGTCACGGAGATCGTTCTTTGTGGTATAAGGGATACGCCTTAAATCGGCAAGGGATTTAATATCCCCGCTGCCTGTAATGCCGGCCTTGCGCAGGCGCTCTTTGTAAAACGGCGTCCGCAGCGCCCAGCCTACTGCGGTTTTAAGTTTTTCAAGCTGCAGGGCCTCAAGCTCAGGGCGCTTCATCTTTTCGATTTCAGGGTTCCAGTATTGGTATTCCATCAATTAACCCTGCCTGCCGCGTTCCTTCCCAAAGCGAAGGCTTTTCTGTTCGCCTCTATGACCGCAAGGTCCTTGCCGGTGAACATAGCGGCGATAGTGTCTTCCAGGACTTCGGCTTTAAGGGGCAGGAAGGGGCTGGCGGCCCCTACTATGACCATGTTCACCGCCTTCGGGAGGCCCGCTTCTTTGGCGAGCGAAGAGGCTTCGACAATACGGGACAGAGGGAAAGTTCCTATGGCGTCAAGCACCGCCTGAAGCCCGGGGTAATTGGGGATATTCACGAAAGGTTCCGCAGCAGTGACCAGGGCGCCTTCAGGGCTGAGCCACGCCGCGTAGCGGAGGCTTTCCAGAGGCTCCATAGAGATGATGAGATCCGCGGCGCCTTTGGGAACCAGATCCGAAGCTATCGGTTTATCCGATATTCGCAGGTGCGCCAGCACCGCCCCGCCGCGCTGGGCCATGCCGTGCACCTCTGACTGGCGCACCGCGAGCCCTGCCTTTACCGCCGCCTGTGCGATGATAGCCGCCATAGAAAGCACCCCCTGGCCGCCTACTCCGGCGAGAATGATGTCGGTTTTCATTTTTTCCCTCCCGCCTGTTTCAGGGCCTTCTGCCTCTTTCTGAACGCCTCAAGGCATTCACGTTTGAAGATCACTACCGAAGGCCCCTGGTACTCCAGCTCTTTTTTCAGCTTTTCGGCGTTTTCGTCCAGGAATTGCTTTTTAGCTTCCAGTTCCAAAAGATGTTCGCTTTTGACGCCTGTTCCCAGGATAAGGTCCCTGAGCCGCGCCGAAGGCAGGATGGTTTCCTGGCAGCCTGTCATAGCCACGATGGTGTTATCCAGAATTATCACCGTTACAGGGGCCTGGGCGCTTACGGCGTCCACAAGCGCAGGTATCCCGGAATGGAGGAACGTCGAATCCCCTATAACCGCAGCGGCGTATTTTATTCCCGCATCAGCGGCGCCCCGGGCCATGCCGATAGAAGCGCCCATGCAAACCACGCTTTCAGGGATCGAATAAGGCGGCGAAGCGCCAAGGGTGTAACAGCCGATATCGGAGTTAATAGCCACTGTAGGATGATCCGGCGCGCCGTCCAGTTGGGCTACCGCTTTTTTGATAGCCTCGAAGCTGTCGCCATGGGGGCAGCCCTGGCAGAGCTGGGGGGGCCTTTGAATCGCGCCTGAGCTGAACTCTGCCAGGGAATTTCCTTCCGAATCCCCGCGCTTTTTAGGTATAACATCCAGCACGCTCGGCCTTTGGGCCAAGCCAAGGCTCTGCCGTACATTGTCGGGATCCAATTCGCCGGTCCTGACCACCGTCCCGTCCAGTTTTCCGTTTATCCTGATGCCGCAGGGCAGAATACCCCTGAGCCGTTCTTCGATAAAAGGCTGGCCTTCTTCGATTACCAGGACCCGTTCCGCTTTTTCGCAGATCTTACGGATAAGTTCCGCCGGCAAAGGATAAGCGCCGATATGAAGCCTTGCGGGAGTTGTCCCGCCTCTGGAGGCCGCCAGATCTTCCAGGTTTTCTTCGTAATAGTTGCCCCCCAGGCCCGAGGTAATCACCGCGAACCTGAGATCCCGGTTTTCCAGTTCCAGCTTGTTAAACCCCCGGGACTCGGACCACGCCGCCAGATCCTTCTGTTTTTCCAGGAGCCTAAGGTAATTCCGCCTTGCATAGGCAGGGAGGAGTATCCACCTGGTTCTGTCCTTGATTTTGGAAACCTGGTTCTGCCCCCTCGCGGGACCCGGAACCACCCCTCCTCTGGCATGGGCGAGACGGGTCGCAAGGCGTAAAAGTACAGGCAGATGGTATTTTTCGGAAAGCTCAAAAGCTTCCCTGGTCATGTCGTAGGCTTCCTGCTGGCTCCTGGGCTCCAGGCAGGGAACGCCGGCAAAAGCCGCGTAGAACCTGGAATCCTGTTCGTTCTGGGAACTGTGCATCCCCGGGTCGTCGGCTGCCGCGATAACGAGGCCCCCGTTGATATCCAGCAGGGCTCCGTTGATAAAAGGGTCCGCCGCCACGTTGAGGCCGACGTGCTTCATGGTAACCAGGGCTCTCCGTCCTGCGAAGGAAACCCCCAGAGCCGCTTCCATAGCGGTCTTTTCATTTGAACACCAATGGGCCGTAAAGCCGCCTTCGGCGCTTTTTTCGATAAGATCCTCAAGAATTTCCGTTGACGGCGTACCGGGATATCCGTACGCGGCGCTCAACCCCGAGTGTACCGCCCCGAGGGCCGCCGCCTCATCTCCCAGAAGGGCGGTCCCCCCCTGGGTGTCTGTGCTGCTCATGTTCATTATAGAAGAGAGTATAGCAAAAGAACCCCGGGCTTGCCAGATAGGGATTCAGGCGTTAAAACCTCACGTACCTGACTGCGAAGATGCGTTTTGCGCCGCTGGTTGAAGGGGTGGTTTCCATGGCAATTATGTGCATCCTGGTGTAGTGTTCGCCGTCCCCGTGTCTTACGATGTACACCTGCCGCGTAACGGAATACACCGGGGGCATGGTCGAAAGGTTGGCGCTGTAGTATGCCTGCGCGTTGTATCGGTAATCCGTTAAGGGATTGTCCTCCGTCAGGCCGTTGCCGCTTCCGTATCCTACATAGCTTATGACGTTCAACTGGTTCAAAACAGGGCTTCCCATTTCCGCCGCCGGGGAGGTCCAGCGGGAGGTGTCCGTGGCAAAGGTCTGGCTAAAGTCGGCGGCGGCTGGAGATATATCGACGCTCAGATCCGTTACGCCCGGGACCGCCCAGACGCCGCCTTGACCCC
>JAITEW010000353.1 GCA_031281855.1 Treponema sp. | reverse complement strand
ATGTGCATGGCGTTGTAAGCCTCATCGGAACTCTTGAAGGGGCCCCGGTCTTCAAAACCGTGCCAGTGGATATTGGTGACAATAGGCGCTGTACGGCCGGTTTCCTTTTCCCGCTTCTTGATCCACTTGTCCATGCGATCCGAAAGGGTCTTAACAAGTTCGGGTTCTTTCGGGGCGATGTTGTTGTTTTCTCCGGGATCTTTGATAAGATCGTAGAGTTCCACAGGAGCCTTGTAGTGGAAGTCAGGCTCCAGGGCCCTGATGAGCTTGTACTGAGGTGTGCGCCAGCCATGCTTGCGTTCCCAGGTACACTCGGTGATGTAGAATTCAGGCTCCTGTTTGAGCTCGCCGCCGGTCATGCGCGGGAAGAGACTCCTGCCGTCCATGGGGATACCCTTTCTGTTGATGCCCATAATGTCCAGCACCGTAGGAAGCACGTCTTCGAGCGTGACGATGTCGTTGAACCTGGTCCCTGCAGGGATCCTGCCGGGATAGATAAAAGCCAGAGGAACCGAGAGGGTACATTCATACAGACCATGGTGATCGTACCAGCACTCGTGTTCGTTCAGGGTTTCGCCGTGGTCCGAGGTAAAGACCACCAGGGTGTCTTCTGCAATGCCCAGATCCTGGAGTTCCTTGATGAGAACCGCGATACAAGCGTCCATATAGGCTATTTCGCCGTCGTACTGGGCGTTGACGTATTCGGCATCCGTACATCCCGGCGGGAACCAGGAGTAGAAGTAATCGCAGAAGGGCTTGAACGCGTAGGTTTTTTCCAGGGACTTGTTCTTTTTATCGAATTCATCGCCTGAGTAAAAGATGCGCTCGTAAGGCCCGGGAGGAAGATAGGGCGAATGGGGATCCATGTGGCGCAGGAAGAGGAGGAAAGGATCGTCCTGGCCTGCAAGGCGCTTGAGTTCAGGGACAGTCACGGCGTTGAGGTTTTCAGCCTTAGGCGACCGGCCATCTTCCCAGGAGCCCCAGCCGGAAAAGTCGATGTACTTGTCAAAGCCCCTGCTGGCGGGGTTGCCGGTAAAGCCCACGCAGGTGGTGGTATAGCCGTTTTCCCTGAGGATCTCAGGCAGGGTTTTGACCCCAGGCGCGTAGCTTCCCTTGTGGCGGAGCGCTACAATATCGGTGCCAAAGCAGTCCTGTCCGGAAAGCATGTTGGCGTACCCCGACGTAGTGGGGATAGACGCGCTGAAGCAGGAATTCCATACAGCCCCGCTTTGGGCGTACTTGTCCAGATGAGGGGTAGTGAGCCGGGGATACCCGTAGAGGCTCATCCGGTCCCGCCTGAGACTGTCGATACCTACAAAAAGCAAATTAGGTTTCTTTTTCATCATATTCTCCTGTTTTGGGACCTTACCGGGCGCCCAGGCTTTTAAGGCAGGCTTTCATATAACCCGCGCTTTCTGCAGCAATACTGACGGCCTGTTCCATGGACTGGGAAGGCCCGATTACTTCAAGACACACAGGGCCGGCGTACTTCGCTTCGGCCAGGACTTTGAAATAACCGTAGAGATCGATGTCCCCTCTGCCGCAGATCTGCAGCAACGGTTCTCCCGGAGAAGGGCCGACGCCCTTGCAGTCCCTGATATGGACGTGTTTGACCCGGGCCACTACCGCCTTGAGGCTGTCCTTAGGGGTTTCCCCGGCTCTGTGAATGTGGCTGGGGTCCATGTCGATACCAAAGGAATCGGCCTTGATTTCGTCCATAGCCTTGAGGGTAGTAGGGGTGTTGTAAATAGCAGCCCCTACATGGGCTTTGACGCAGAGGGTAACGCCCTGCTTGCCGGCCAGTTCCGCCTGGGTCCTGAGGGTGGCGAACGATTCTTTGAGGCCCGCTTCATCGCCGGACTTGCCGCCTGGCCCTACGTTGACCACCGGAATCCCAAGGCCCTTCGCGGCCGCGAATGCCTTGGCCAGCCTGCCGGGGTCCAGGGAAGCCACCTCCATGGAAAGGAGGGCCAAATTGTACTGCCTGCTCAGGGCCAGAATCGCTTCTTTCTGGGCTTCCCATCCGTCTAGGACGAGATGTTCGCACATACCGGCAATAGCGGAGAGTTCAACCCCGTCGTACCCGGCCCGGGAGATCGCTCCAAAGGCTTCCTGGAGCGAAAAATCCTTAAATAAGACGGTATTTATACCGATTTTCATGTATTTCCTCCACAAAATACTATATCCTACCCAGGCCGGGATATACCATAGAGATGGTTAAAAAGGAAATACAAAAATATCGGATTTGTGCAAATTTCTCAGGCCCTGGGAACCGCCTCAGGCGCCGTCTTTTACTATCTCGATTTTAATGCCTTCGTTCTGATCCGGCTCTTCCTTAGGAGGGATGATCACCTTGAGGATGCCGTTTTTGTAGACCGCCTTTACCTTTTCCTGGGCGTACTTGTCCAGAGGCACGAAGTACTTCTGCTTTTCGATGTCTTTCATCTTGAGCCGGCGTTTGAAATAGCGGACTTCTTCCTGAGGAAGATCCTCTACGGCGTTGTCTTTGGGCAGGCTGGCGGAAAAGACCATATAATCTCCCTGGAAAGAAAGACTGATGTCCTTTTCGTCAAATCCGGCTAAGGCGAATTCGAAGATCATGCTCCTGTCGCCTGTCATGTAGACGTTCATAGGCGGATAGGAATAGTTAGGGTAATAGTCGGTGTTTTCGTCGAAAGACCACCGGTCTCCTCCGGAATGGCCGAACCGGTCAAAATTCCTGGTAAAATTGTCGTGAAAATCCCGCGTAGCCTCAAAAATCTCATCAAAAATCGAGCCCAGATCCATGTAGCCTTTGGAACCTTTCATAGAATGCTCCTTCACGTCCCTTACGGACGCCTGCGCCGGCCTTCCGGCCCGGCAAAATATGAACCCTCAAACGAGCGGTTCAGGGGACCCTGCTTTCGGAAGATCCTTTTACTAAATATAACCAGTTTTTTGTAATTAAACAATAGGAAACGAACCGGGAACGTCTGGTTCCAGGACCCGGACAACTACCGGAAGAGCTTTTGCGGGAAAACGCCTGCGGAAAAGCAGAAACCCCAGGCCGAAAGCCAGCATGAGGAGCACGCCTCCGAAGGCCCTGGCAGGATCGCCTGCGGCAGGGAAGAAGGCGGCGGTAAGGAAAAAACCCGCGGCGAAGCCCAAAACCGGGATCCCAAGGGCCAGTATGGTTTCCGGTATAACGGAAAGCGGTGACAGTTCTGTTTCCACCTGCTGGCCCGGTTTAAGGGGCAGTTCGAGGGGATTTTTGGCGGTAATTAGGCCCCGGCGCTGTTTGCATTCCTGGTTCATACAGCCGAAACAGGTTTCGGGGCCCGGTTTATCCTGTCTGAGGGTTATACGGCCCCCTGTTACAGCGGCGACTGTCCCGGTTTCAATCATCTTCTGTTTCCTCCGGCTTCTGGGACGGTTCCGGGACCGGACGGCGGATCCGTTCTATACAGCGGGCCTTGCCGTTATCTTCAAGATCAAGCAGAACCCCCTGGAGTTCAGGCTTTGCCCAGGCGTCCCGAGTCCAGTCGGGAATTCCCGAAAGGTATTCCTTGATCTGCGAAGAAGGGTCGCTGCCCCATGCGGAATCAATGCTGCCGGTACGGCCTGCGTCGGTAATAACCGCTGTCCCTCCCGGGAGTATGCGCTGGTCGGCGGTTTGCACCCTGCAATGGGAGCCGATAACCGCCGAGCAGCCCCCGTCTGCCATAGCGAAGAACGTGTGCTTTTCCCCTGTCGCCTGGGCGTGAAAATCAATAATGACAAAAGGAGTTTCCTGCCTGAGCCGTTCCAGCAGCGCAGGGAGCCCTGAAAAGGGGTTGTTGCTGTGGAGCTTGGTAAAGCCGCTCTGGCCCAGGAGCACTGCGAGGGCGATTTTGGAGCCCGATGTCTTGAAAACCCTGCTGCCTAAACCGGGGGCTTCGATATTGAGGTTATCCGGCCTGAGCACATAGGGGATTTTTTCGAGGTTTTCGGTAAGATCCTTTTTGTAAAAACAACATTCCCCCAGGGTCAGCGCCTGGGCGCCCAGTTTGTGGATATACGCCGCATGATTCCGGCCAAGGCCGCCGCCGCCAGTGGCGCCGTCAGCGCAGGCTACGATAAAATCTGGGTTCAACTCTTTTTTGAGCTCCGGGAGGAGTTTTTTATACGCATATACCCCGGCTTTGCCCACTAATTCGGCGATATAGAGTATTTTCATGCTTGCCGTTACCTGGGAGTAAAGCTTCTGCCGGAATCCCTGGGAGAAAAACCGGAGAGGA
>JAITEW010000314.1 GCA_031281855.1 Treponema sp. | reverse complement strand
ATCTTACGGAAGATAACCCTCAACCTCATTCGGCTGGAACCAACCGAGAAATACCGCAAACAGAAGTTTTCTCTCAACCGCAAACGGCTCTACGCTTCCTATGAACCTGATTTCCTGCTTGCCATTTTGCTCAATTTATAATGCGGTTGCCCTGGGTTAAGCCATGAACAAGGGAACGCTGAAAACCGCTGTGGTCTATTATTCCTTTGACGGAAACTGCGCCCTGGTGGCGGAGGCCATCAAAAGCAGGATCAATGCGGATGTGTTCGCGATAAAAACCGCGGATGAAAAAAAGCGGACAGGGCTTGGCAAATACATCTGGGGCGGGAGGCAGGTGTTTCAGCACGCCAAGCCGGATCTTAAACCTTTAAGCGTAAACATCGACGCCTACGATCTCATCATCCTGGGGGCTCCGGTCTGGGCCGGTTCCCCGGCTCCGGCCATGGTCTCCTTTCTCAGCCGGACGCCCTTTGACGGCAAAAAGACGGCCGTCTTCTGCTGCCACGGCGGGGGTAAAGGAAAGGCCCTGGAAAAATTCAAGGCCCTCCTTGCGGGAAACACCATCGCCGGGGAAATTGACTTTAACAACCCCGCCAGGGGAAATACCGAAGCCCTCAGAAAAAAGATAGACGCCTGGGCCGCGTCCCTAGAGGTACTTCTGCTTTAGGTCGTCGAAGGATATGGAACCGTTTATCTCGCCGATGGCGACGGTCCCGTTCAGGATCTTAAAGAAAAAGCCCGCTATGTTCTCCACCGTTAATCCGGCGCTTTCCCCTCCGTCTTCCATCCTGAGCGCGTAGGTCTTGAGAATCTGGGAACCCAGGCTGGCGGAGATAATGAGGAAATGGTTTTCCAGGCTGTCAATATCCACAAGATCGCTTACCAGCACCCTGCCGGCGACGGAATAGCTGTGGAGCAACATCCTGGTATCCGACTCGTCCACCAGGACGGTCCTCTGGGAATCGGCATGCATGTCCAGGCGGATCTTGCCTGTGTTCGGTTTAACGGGAACGTTTTTATAGAGCGAGCCGAGATCGGCAAGGGTGATGTTGTAGAATTCCGTGCCCGGCAGGCAGGATATGGGCTCTACGGAAAACGCGGTCGGATACAGGAGATAGTTGACGCCTCCCGCCATAACTTCGGGAGCGTTAAAGGTTCCCGCGACCACGTTTTGCAGGGTCAGCTTCCTGGCGGCGAAGCAGCCTCCCAGGACTACAGTATTCTCAAGCTGTATTTCATTGCCAAAAATGCTTCCCGCCACAAAACAATTTTTTAATTTAATAGTGCCGCCGTTTATATCCGCGCCGTATATGCAGGTTCCGGAAGTCAGGATCGAGACAATGCTGTCGCTTGTGGCGACGGCTTTTTTAAAGAACACCGTATCCTTCGAGTCGTTTTTTACGTGCAGTTCGTTATGGGCGTATACGGCGCCGTTAAACCGGGCGGGTCCTGTGTCAATAATCAGGTTCCGCGCATAAACCGCGCCTTCGATGACGACGTTTCCCTGCAAGTTCACATCCCGTTCCAGTTCGGCGGCGCCCTTGGGCAGTATGGACGATTTAACAAGATTATCTTTTAAGCCTACAATGGATTCCCCAATGCGTATTTCGTTCAATTCCTGCATCTTTAGCTCCTTTTTAGAGTAACAACCTTACTCTCCTGCCACAGATTAATCAGCATATCATATATACGGCGCTTTTCAGAAAGAGCCCCGCTGTCTTGCCCGTCATCTTCCCCGCCGAATTCTTCTTCCCCAAGGGCCAGGAATTCTTTATTAAGCCGCTGCCCTTCGGCGTCTCCCTCCTCCGGCTCAGTCCAGGAGAGGCTTGGATCGTTGCGATAACTGGCAATTTTTTCAAAAACAGCCGCTTTGTTACTATCGCCTATAAAATCAGGAGCGAAACAACTGCCGTCCGTCCCGCTTCCTTCAAGCATATCGCTTTCCGTAAAAATAACGGGAACATGGAGAACCGCCGTCCCGGCGCTCGTTTCATTCCCCAGGGAAGAGTTGATAAGGGAAGTCAGCCTTGTTTCCTGGGTAATGTACTGATGAAGGGTGCGCATCACGTCCCGGACCTTGCGGTAAAGGCCGGAGACCAGGAACATCCCCCGGGAGCTTGATTCTTCCTGGGCAGCAACGAAATTCCTGGCCGATTCGTTGCTTGTGGATTCGAGGATGAGTTTTTTCTGTACCTTCTCGGACAGCATAAACGCGGGCCTGTCCAGGGCCATTATTCTCTTGTGACATTCGGCATCCAAATCGCCGAAAAGCATCACATAGCGGGAACTGATGCGGTTATAGTCGCCCTCCATTACTTCTTTCTGGCGGGTCACGGCCTTACCCTGCTCGGCGATTAAGCCGAAGGAGGCCTTTATGGCGCTGTCGAGGGCCTGAAGCTGCTGGGATATTTCTGTTTTGATGGTCCCAAAAAAGCCGTCGATCAGGGATTTGGAAACGTCTTCCCCTGTCTGCACTATGGCGGCGCATTGGGCCGAGTTCATGGCGACAACCGCGCCGGTTAACACATCGACCGTCCCATTGACGCTGGAA
>JAITEW010000277.1 GCA_031281855.1 Treponema sp. | reverse complement strand
ATATAAAAGGGGAACAGACTACAGTCAACGCCCAGGGCCGCGTTGATTTTTACTGGAGCCTTGGAAATGGATTTCTGACAGCTCTGGGGATTCAGGAACTTTACAGTTCCTACACTGCGGCGCAAGAATTGATAATTTTCACAGAACAGAAACTCCCATTGCCTATTCCGCCCTATGAGAATATCCCTGATCTGTACCTTCATTACCCCATCAACATGGATATTACGATCCGCAACAGCGTATTCAATACTTCGGCTTACGCCGTAACGGAATACCGCAGTCAGGGAGGCAGGTTTGGAACGGAACTTGGACTCAGGCTGGATCACCTGTATTTCACAGGCGACCAGTTCAGCATCCGCACAACGCCTGTGCTGAACCCAAGGTTTAATTTTGATTTTAATATTTTTAAAAACCGTGGCTGGTTTGAATCCCTGGATCTTACTGCAGGCACCGGCCTTTTTTCCTCAATAAATGATGCCATTGCGGCCATTGATGTATCTTCTGGAATTGATGATTATGCCCTCAAGCCCAACAGATCATGGACTTCAGTAGCTGGGGTAAAAGCGGATTTCCCCGGAGGATGGAGCTTCAACATTGAAGGCTATTTTAAATATGTTTATGACCGGGCTTACCAGTATGGTATTTCCAAGCCAGGCGAGGAAACCCGGAGCGTATACCGCTTTGACGGCGATGGCAGGATCTGGGGTTTTGATCTGATGCTTCAGAAATTTGATTCCCGTTACTGGGACGGCTGGCTTTCCTATACCTTTACGCATGCGAAGTACCATGAAAACGAACGGCCCAAATCCGAAGTGTCCGATACTACAGAGCTTGAAGATTCCGGCTGGTACTACCCCTACTTCCACCGTTTCCACAATCTCAACCTGGTATTGAATTTCAAACCCTTAAGGAATTTCAACATTTATGCCCGCCTGGGCCTGGCGTCAGGAAGACCCAAACCTGTGGCAGGTGAAATCAAGAGCTATCCTGTACAACTCGTTAACGAAAATGGAGCACCTGTGAAAGACGCTTCAAGCAATCCGGTTATCATCCAGAAATGGAAGCGCGAGTCTCGTTACGATGACAATTCGCGCACAACATGGTCCGTTCCGCTGGATTTGAAATTGTCCTACTATTTTTTCAACCCCGGAAACAAGGTGAAAACCGAAATCTACCTCGCTGCGGAAAATCTCCTTTCGCTGCTTTACGTGGCCAAGGCGAATACCACCTTTAACCAGTATACCGGAGAGGAAGATACAGGCAGCGATAGCGCCAACTACGAAATGCCTATACCTATGGCGTCTTTCGGGATAAAATGGAGTTATTAAGCTGATGAAACGATTGCTGTGTTTCGCCGCGTATCTGGCGCTGGTCTTTACGGGCTGCTCTACGCTGATGGACAAATCAGGCAGGGTTCTTGACGGCAGCGCTTTGGGGAAAAAGGAACTAAGCCTCTACCGTACAGAGGGCAAAGACAGGGCCGAAGTCAGGGTGCTCAGGCTTGGGGACGGGGAAGAAACGCTTGCCGTCACAAGCGGCGCTTATCCGGGTCTTAGGCTGCAGGGAACGCCTCCGGGCCCGGACGGCGTCTTTGATCTGACGGAACTTGAGTTCCTTTCCTCCCATGTCCAGGGCTGGAACGAATTCACCATCGGGCTTTTAGGGACCGCGTGTTTTTCGGTAAAAGACGGTACAGGAGAACTCAGCTTTGAAAGACCCGCAGAAAGGGTACAGATAGTTAAAGGGGAAATCAGGCTTAAAAGCCGCCGTATCGGCGGGGACCAGGCTCTTCAGGCGCTGCGGAACCGCAGGGAGCGTATCCTTGCCCTGACGGAATGGATGCACAGCAGGCTCCCGGACGGGGACCTTGTTTTCAAGGATCAGAAGGAATTTGAAAACTACTGGAAACCCCGGCTCTTCCCGGAACTGGTTTCCAAAAAGAAGCGCCCGCCTGAATGGACCGGCAGCGCTGGCCGGCAGGTCCGGGCGGACAGCGTGAAATGGAACCGGGATTATACGGAGATTCTGTTTCCCGAAGAACTCTGGGAACTTAGAAATTCCGGCGCAATGCTCCGGGACTGGGAGGAGGCTCTGGCGTGGATATATCTGGAATATTCCTGGGATTCGGTTTTTTCGTCTCTGAACGGAATTACGTTAAAGAAAATCAAATGAGGTAAACAATGGATAACGCACAGGCTTTTTCGCTTCTTGAGCTTTTCCGCATGGGCGGGGTTTTTATGTGGCCCCTGCTTTTCTTTTCAATCGCAACTGTGGCTATTGCCCTGGAACGGACGGTTTATCTTTTATACCACAACCTCTCGCTTGAGGACTTAAAGGAAAAAACTGAAGAATTTATACAAGCCCGCGACATCTCAGGCGCCGGGGCTTACCTTGAAAGCCGTACCAAGCGGCGCATGGGCGCCAGGATTCTTCTGGCTATGATCAAACGGGCCGGCATGGGGCAGGGAAACAGGGTATCGGAACACCGCCTTGAAAAGGCCGCGGAAGCCGAAGCCATGAACTGCGTAACATCTCTGGAAAACGGTTTTAACTTTCTTACCGCCCTGGGCTCCCTTTCCCCGCTGACCGGCTTTCTGGGAACGGTCTCGGGCATGATCGGCGCCTTCAAGTCCATATCCGAAGCCGCAGACGTCAACGCCCAGATTGTGGCCAGCGGCATCTACGAAGCCCTTATCACCACGGTGTTCGGCCTCGTTATCGCTATCATCGCCATGGTGGCTCATTCGATTTTTACCCACATCGTGGACCGCTTCGCCGCGGAAGTTGAGATAACCTGTTCTGATCTGATAATCCAAATAACCGATAAGGCAGAAGAATAATGAAAATCAGGCGGCGGAAAAGGAACTCCTACGGGGACTCCAGCGCCTCAAGCGACATCGCGTTTCTTCTTATCATTTATTTTATAGTTATCGCGGGCTTTAATATCAACAAAGGTTTTCTGATGAACCTCCCTGCAAAGAATTCAACCAGGCTGATCCTCAAAGACGATCTGATGCGTTTTGACATGGACAGCTCAGGGGACATTTTTTACCAAGGAGGGGGGCTGGGGCTTAAGGAAGCGGAAAGCCTTATCGGCTCAGCGGTTTCTTCGCATCCCAACCTGGCGGTGGTCCTTTCCATCGATCCCCTTTCCCCGTGGCAGCAGGTTGTTTCGTTTGTGGAGCTGGCCCAGAAACTGGAAATCAATTCCTTTTCGTTTAACATGAAGGGGGATTCATGAAGCTCCTGTTAAAAAGAAAAAGTTTCTTTATTCCCCTTAATTCCATGTCCGATGTGGCGTTTCTGCTGCTCATTTTTATTATGCTCGTGGCGCTTATGAATTACCGCAAGGAAGTAAAAATCGAATACCCTGAAGGGGAAAGGGCGAAAAAGGTCAGCGCGGAAAAAAATCTGGAAATATGGATAGACCGTTCAGGCGGGCTGTATTTGAACGGCGACTTCTGCGGGCTTGACGCCATTGAATCAGGGATTATCGAGGCCTACCGCAGCGCTCCTGACACAAGGGTCCATATCATAGCGGACCGGGACACGCCGTTTAAAAACGTACATCAGGTTCTGGATGTTCTGCAGATCCTTCAATACCGGGTGGTGAGCTTTGTCGTCAAGGATTCATAAACCCGCGGCTTTCAGGGAAAAGCAACTGCGCCTTTTTCTTTTCCTTGCCGCAGCGGCATTGCACGGGGTTCTGCTTTACTTTGTGGCTTTCACCATGCAGGAACCGCCTAAGAACGAAGAACCTCTTGCCAACGTGATGAGGCTTGTGGACGTGCAGGAAGAACCCCCTGCTCCCCTCCCCCCCCCACCTCCCAAGGAGGAGCCACCGGCAATCGTAACAAACACCGTAGAAGCAGTAGCCGAGTCCATGATTGAAACCGACGAGGTTCCTGAGCAGGTTGTCGTCAGTTCCGTTCCCTACAGGGAGGCCGATCAGCAAGGGGAAGCCATTGACTACCTCCCTATGAACAGGATCTCGGTGCTTCCGGTGTTCCCTGAAGACCAGATACGCAGGAATACCGTTTACCCACCTATTGCACTCAGATCCGGCATCGAAGGGATCGTGTACCTTGAACTCTTTGTGGACCGCCAGGGGAATATACGCCAGGTTTCCATACTCCGGGAAAACCCGCAGGGCCGCGGTTTTGGCGAAGCCGCCGTCAACGCCTTCAAAGGCATAACGGGAAAACCCGCTGAATCCAACGGCGAGCCCGTAGCCGTCCGTTTCCGCTATCCCGTGCGGTTTACTATCCGGTGATTCGCTGGATAAAAGCCTCTTCATTATAACGCGCCAGCCCTGCAATGAGGGGAACTTCCGGGCAGGCGCACGGCGTCATACCAGTAAGGCGACGCCGAGGCGTCCGAAAAAAAAGGCGACGACCGTCTAGCGTGCCCGGGGGGTCCCCTCATGGCAGGGCTGAATAACGCGCCAGAATCCCGATCAGTTTTTTTTCTATTTCTCCGGCTTCACGTGAACCATAAGAGCGGCCTTCGCGCGGCAGGTCCAGCTTCTCATCGAACACGACGCCTCCGGGGGGCTGGCCCAAAACAACGATCCTGCCCCCAAGGTAGATCGCTTCCCGGGGATCATGGGTGACGACAAGGGCAAGGCGCTTTTCCTGTGAAAGCAGCCTAATGGTCGTGTCCATCAGATCAAGGCGCAGCGGTATATCCAGAGAGTTGAAAGGTTCATCCATAAGGAGCACTTCTGAGGGAAAGGCGAAAGCCCTTGCAAGCGCCGCCCGCTGCATCTGCCCCCCTGACAGTTCATGGGGAAAGCTTCCTGCCTTGCTCCCGAGGGATACGGACTCGAGAAAACGCAAAGCGCGTTTTTCGGCTCCGTCCTTTCCCAGGATTTTTTTCAGTTGAAGAGCGGTATTTTCAAGAACCGTGAGCCATGGCAGGAGCCGGGGTTCCTGGAATACAAAGGAAACAGAAGGCGAATCTTTGAGGACCCTTCCCTTGCGCGGCAGGAGGAGTCCCGCGATAAGGTTCAACAGCGATGTTTTGCCGCAGCCTGAAGGTCCCAGGATCGCTACAGGCAGGGCCGAATCGCGTTCGCTTAATTCAAGGTTCAGGTTTTCAAAAACAGGCGCGGCGCCAAAGCCGAACGAAACGCCCTCGAAGCAGATCCTCATCCCCTCCTCCGCCGCCGGGAGAGAACGATGGCCAGCGTCAGGAGCCCCTGGGTACAAGCCGCCGCAGCCACTGTGGCGGCAGTCCAGGCGAAGAGTTCCGGAGTTTCAAGCCTGGCCTTGGCCTGCTGCATCCCGGCGCCGAGGCTGCGGACAGGCTGGACCAGGACTTCGGCGGCGACTACAACTTTCCAGCATAAAGACAGGCTGCTCCGTAATCCGCCTAAAACAAAAGGCGCTATTGAGGGAATATACAGGAACCGCAGGGCTTCGTTCCGGCTCATGCGGTAAACCGCGAAAAGCTCCCTGAGTTTCGGATCCGTCCTCTTTATGCCTTCGATGGTATTAGCGGCCATTACCGGGAAAACCATAAGAAAAGCGGTGAACACCGGGGTCCTTTCGGCGCCGAGAAAAAGAAAACAGATAAGGATCACCGACATCACAGGCGTAGCTGATACGATCTGGAAAAAAGGCCTCAAGACAGCGCCTGCCCTCCTGTCAAGGCCCGCCGCAATGCCGCACGCGACGCCAAGAGGGACCGAAACGGCCATGCCCGCAATGACCCGGACGAAACTGTAAGCCAGTGAAGATAGAAAGCGGCTGTCCCTGAAGAGCCGCAAAAAGTGTTTCAGTACCGGCAGCGGGCCGGGGAATATCAGGGCGCTTCCGAAGAGGAGCGACGCCAGTTCCCAGAAAAGAAGCAGCGCCGCTACTCCGGCCAGGGTCCAGAAAAGGGAAACCTTCCCAGCCTTGTTTCCCGGAAATTTTGCGCCCTGTTCTTTTCCGCTCATTTTTTAGTGCAGCTCAGGGGTAATAAAAATGATCTCCAGGCATCGCGCCTCCTATGGAATCAGGAGAGAATTCGAGGAACACCCGGAAAAGGGCTTCTATAGAAGGCCTGGCTTCCGCGGCAGGGATAAAGACGTAATTGCTTCTTGGAATAGCCGCAGCCGCTACAGACGCCTTGAGGCCGAAATCGTGCTTTTCCACAAGGGCTCCTGCGGCAGCGGGATTGGCCGCAGTCCATTCGATTGAATCTTTAAGGTTCTCCAGAATGATCTTCACCGCTCCGGGATTATACGCCGCAAAATCGCCGTCCAGGACCAGCGCCGTCATAGGGTAGTTTCCCTGCCCTCCTGCTTTGCTCCATTCTTCCTGTATGTCGCCGGCGCGGCGCAGCCCCGGGTTTCCTGACAATGCCATGGTAGAAAAAGGCTCGGGCAGAAGGGCAACGGACACCCTTCCGGCTATAAGGGACTGGGCGATTTCCGGGTACGCCAGGGAATAGCTCAGCGTAAGGTCTTTTTCAGGGTCTATACCCCGTACTTTAAGGAGCCGGCGGAAAACATAGTCCGGCGTAGCTCCCTGGCCGGCGACTTCCACGGTTTTGCCCCTCAGGTCTTCGATACGCCCAACCTGGGGATCCGATGTGAGCAGGCTCAGCATGCCCGTACCGGTTACCGCCGCGATACGGATGTTTCTCCCTGAAGCCGCGATTTTGGCCGCTATATTTGCCGGAAGTATCCCGACCTTGGCGTCCTGGGAAATAAAACGGGCTGCCATGAGATCCGCCTGGGCCAGAGCCTCCATTTTCACCTCAAAGCCCGGAATTACCGGGGGATTTTCAAACATGCGTATCATCCCTACCCCTGAAGGGCCTTTAAGCCCGTATACCGTCAAGGATGTTTCGTGAGCCGGCCTGGCCCAAAGCGAAGCCGCCAGAAGAGAGAAGCTTATAATAAAGACTGTCTTAATAGGATTCATAGTTTGATGATAATACAAGCCGCAGGTACGCCGCAAGTAGCCGGCTTTTTATCAGCCTTTTAATTAATTTTAATCAGATAGAAAATAAATAGAAAGTACTATTGACGAATTATTTTCTATATGATAAATTATGACAAACTATGGAAATTAAGGAAGAAACTATGTACGATAAAAATTGGGCTAAAGTTGATCTGGCAAAACTTCCCGGCATCAAAACCGAACTGCCGGGACCGAAATCCCGGGAGTATCATGCCCGGGCGGCCAAGCACATGAAGGGCTATTCCAGCCAGGTAAAGCTCTTCCCTGTGGTCTTTGAAAGCGGCAAAGGCTGCACCCTGACCGATGTGGACGGGAACATCTATATCGACTTCTCCTCAGGTATTTACGTTACCGGCCTGGGCCACTGCCATCCGAAAATCTCAGAAGCGGTCCAAAAATACGCCGGGCAGCTCATGAACTGCCACGACTTTACCACTCCCGTCAAGATGCTGCTTTTGGAAAAATTGGCCAGCGTCACTCCGGGGGACCTCAACGGCGTCCAGCTCTACGACTCGGGAACCACCGCTGTTGAAGCGGCTCTACGCTGCGCCAGGGCCGCTACGGGTAAATTCGAATTTGTTTCCTTTTGGCGGGATTTCCACGGCAAGACCATGGGCGCTGTTTCCCTGGCCGGGGTGGACAAATCCCAGGGCATGCGGGCCCCCGGTTTCTTCCTGGCCCCAAGGCCCAATCCCTACCGCTGCGCCTTCGGAAAGGCTCACGATCCCTGCGACTGCGACTATGTCGGTTTTCTGGAACTGATGATTAAAAATGAAACATCAGGGCAACTGGCCGGCATTGTTCTGGAACCCATACAGGGCTGGGGCGGTTCGGTAGTCCCTCCCGATGATTTCCTCCCGCGCCTCAGGCAGCTCTGCGACAAGCTCAAATGCCTTCTCATCACCGACGAGGTCCTTACCTGTATGGGCCGTACCGGGAAGATGTTCTCTGTGGAACACTGGGGCGTCACACCGGACATCACCACCTGCGGCAAGGGCTTCGGCAACGGTTTCCCTGTAACCGCCATGTGCGTGAGCGACAAATACAAGGAGGCTGTCGAGCAGATCTCCGCATCCTCAAGCTACGGCGGAAACCCCATGGCCTGCGCCGCCGCGCTGGCTTCCATCGAAGTGATCCAGGAAGAAAACCTCTGCGAACGGAGCGCCCATTTGGGGGAAATCGCCCTAAAGCGCATGAACGAAATGAAAGGCCGGCACAGGATCATCGGCGATGTCCGGGGCAAGGGCTGCCTCCTGGCCATGGAACTGGTGAAAGACCGGCAGACCAAGGAGCCCTTCGAGGACGCGGGCAAGAAAGTCTATCAGCGGGCCTTTTCCAAAGGTCTCGCCTGGGTTCCGGCGGGTCACATCCTCCGCCTCTCTCCTCCGCTCATTATGGAAGACAATATGCTTCTCAAAGGATTTGACATAATAGAAGAGGCTGTGGCCGAAGTGGAGAAGGAATTCGGATACTAAACGCAAAAAGGGGCGCTCATGAAAACAGTTAAATTCGGAGTTATCGGCTGCGGTCTCATGGGGAAGGAATTCGCCTCCGCGGCGGCCCGGTGGTGCCATCTCAACGCCGGTATTGCCAGGCCCGAAATCACGGCCGCGGCGGATATCAACCCCGCCAACTCGGAATGGTTCGCGAAGAACATCCCGACGGTAAAGCATGTGTTCACTGATTATAAACAACTTTTGGAACTTGAGGAAATCGAGGCTGTCTACGCCGCGGTTCCCCATGTACTCCACCAGCAGGTTTACACGGATATCCTCAGGGCCGGCAAGCACCTTATGGGCGAAAAACCCTTCGGCATGGATAAGACCCAGAACGACGCCATTATGGCCGAATTGGCCGGGCATCCCGGCCTGGTGGTGCGCTGCGCCTCGGAATACCCCTTCTACCCCGCTATGCAGATGGTCATCAAGTGGATTTCCGAAAAACGCTTTGGCCGCATCCTGGAGATCCGCTGCGGCTTTAACCACGCCTCGGACATGGACGTGACCAAGCCTATCAACTGGAAGCGCCAGGCCGCAGTAAACGGCGAATACGGCTGCATGGGCGACCTGGGGATCCACACCCAGCATGTTCCCTTCAGGATGGGCTTCAAGCCGGAAAACGTATTTGTAAAGCTTTCCAAATACGTCACCCAGCGGCCCGACGGAAAGGGCGGTATGGTTCCCTGCGACACTTGGGACAACGCCACGGTCATCTGCGACGCCCGGGACCATACGGGAAATCTTTTCCCCATGTATATGGAAACCAAGCGCATGGATCCCGGCTGTACGGACAACTGGTTCTTTGAAATCTACGGGCTTGACTGTTCCGCCAAATTCACATCCCTTAACCCAAACGTGTTTTCATACCTTGTACCCTGGGGCAAAGAGCAGGCCTGGGCGGACATCAACATAGGCTACAAGCCCATGATACCCACCGTCACGGGCCCTATTTTTGAATTCGGCTTCACCGACGCCATACTCCAGATGTGGGCTGCCTACATGTCCGAACTTGAGGGAAAACCTCTGTTCTTCACCTGCTTTACCCCTGAGGAAACGGTTCTGTCCCACAAGGTCTATACAGCGGCCCTGGAAAGCCACAAGAGCGGAAGGGTGGTAGGGCTTTAGGGTTCTTGAATATGCCGCTGTTTCCCGGCACTCAAAAGGCGCCGCCAGTTCATTGCTTACATATACGGTGGTCGGCATCAGCCTTAAAACTCTGTGGCTTCATCGCTCTTGATGACATTTCGCAAGGTTGAAACGGCCAGATAAACGTCCAGTACATCGTTTACCTCTCCCTCGTTGATACGCGCCAGAGAGGCAAAGTCGTCAAAGATCGCCGTAGCTTCCTCTTTTTTACCGGACGCTTTATAAGCCAGAGCTTTAGCGAGCAGTTTACAGAGTTCCCCGTGGAAAGCCAAAAGTTCCCAGGAGCGTTTTATTTTTTTGCAGCCGGCATTCTCAATGTTGAACCGGATGGTTTCAAAAAAAGCATCAATAGTTTCGGGGATT
>JAITEW010000220.1 GCA_031281855.1 Treponema sp. | reverse complement strand
GTTATTAAGTAAGTATATTAAAATACCCCTTAACTTGTCAACGCCTTTTGACCGGTTTTACTGTATTATCGGCAGGATCTGCAAAAATCCCACGAAATTCATTAAAAAAAATTTCATTTCCGCCGATAAAGAGTTTCACATCCTTAAGGGATGGAAAATTCCGCCGCAGCCCTTCGTTGAGAGTCAGGCAGCTCCGGAAGACATCCCCCCCTTCAAGAGACAGCGCGGCTTCTTCGGATAAATCCGCATAAACCGTTCCGTCCCGGTACATAAAGGACCGAAGCCGGGTTTCCCTGGGGAAAAGGGGCGCCGAGTCCGGGGAAACAGGCCCCAGAAGGGCTTCTTCCACATACCGGCGTATATCCGTCTCCTTTGAGAAAGACCGGCGGACCATGCGGTCTTCTACAACCGCCGATCCTTCGAGTATAGAATAAAACACAAACGTCCTTCTGACAAGCCCTGAAATGAGAAATTCCAGAAGCGCAATAAGGGCAATTGCCGCAAGATAGCTGGCCCGGCGGTTCAGCTTGCCGCTGAAAAACCGCATCAGGGCGTTTCCGGCGTCTTTAAGAACTATATTCATTGTACAGCGGTAAACCCTCCGGAACGTTCGAATAAGGCGATAAAATCAGTTATTCCCTTATATAACGCATCCGAAAGGTTCTTCAAGTATCCGTTGTCGTTCATCAGACGGGCGTCGGCTTCGTTGGTAACAAAGCCCAGTTCTACCAGCACCGAAGGCATACGGGCGTTGCGCACCACGAACCATTCCTCCTCTTTGAGGCCCCTTGAAGGCATGGTACTGCCCAAGACTTCCCGGAAGCTTTCGAGTATGGACTGGGCCATGAGTATGCTTTCGGTAGTGAATTCTTCTTCCATCATAGAATTGAGAATAGGGATGACTTCCCGGGAATCGGCGTACCTTGCAGGGTCGATAACTTCCCTCCTGTAACCGGGGCTGAGGTACCAGACTTCGTAGCCCCGGGCGTGTTTGTTGAACGAAGCGTTGGCGTGGATGGATATGTAGATCACTGCCTCGTTGTCCCTGAGAGGGACCGCGTTGGCCAGCGCTACCCGGTCTTCAAGGGTGGGATACGTATCCCCTTCGCGGGTCATGAGGACCCGTTTGTCCGGAAAGGCCGCCGCAAGCCGGGAGTGGAGGAGCCCGGAAACCTTGAGGGTTATATCCTTTTCCACGGATTTGAACGGTTTGCCGTCAATGATATGCTCCCCGATAGCGCCTGTGTCTTTTCCCCCGTGGCCTGGGTCCACGATAATGGCGGCGATACGGAAACGGTTCCGGTCCTCTTCGGCATAGCGCTCAAAGACAGCCTTCAACTGGGAAACAAAAGAAGACGGGAACCAGAGCGCTCCCTGGTCCCTGTAGGGCAGCGGGAGGCTGAGAATTTCCCGGTTATCCAAAAGCACCGGCCCTGTTTCCCCCGGGCTGCCTGAGACAAACGCGGCGTAATGCCCGTTTGAGGAAAAAACCCCGGATTCAAAAAAAGGGTCCCAGCGCAGTTCCGCCTGATCCGGCCCTGAAGAGCCCAAAGTTTTAAGGGCGTCGTCGAGGCTGAGGTTTTGGGCCGAAAGAGGGTAAGCCGCTGATACAAGAAAAAAAATCAGCGCCCAGAGCCGGGGACTTTTGAATTTCAATTCAATTTTTTCCTATTCCCAGAGCGTCGATATAATAGACTGCCCCCTGGTACCCCCCCCGGACCAGAGCTGTCCAGAAGGACCGGCCCAGGGCCCCCCGGCCCCCTGGGGCCAGGGACAGGCCGGTAAGAAGGCGGACCGCTTCCAGGGATTCCGGGACGCTGCGCCCTGCCCAGTCGGTAAGGCCTGAACCGGTTAATTCCGGGAACGGCGCAAGCGCGGGTTCGGTTCCCTTTACGGTACCGGAATCGGGCAATGCGTCCAGAAGGTCCCGGAGCCGGGTATCCAGGGCGAAAGCGTCAGGAGGGAACCCGGGGCCCTGTTTCGGCCGGTATCCGGCCAGGAACGCCTCAGTAGCGCTGTCAGGCGCAGCCAGGCGGATGAGGATGGAACGGGCCGCGGATTCCGCCGACGCTGCCGCTTCGGCCCGCTCAGGCGCGGCGCTGATGATATTGCCGCATTTTGTTACGTTATTCTCCGGGAACGTTACCCTGCTTCCTTCGTGTATGCGCATAAAAAGGTCTTTGAAAGCCGGTACGGACCGGGCCTTGTCCAGGCCGCTGACGGAACGCACCCTGCCGGGTATGGAGATGAAGGCCCGTTCGACGCAGGTCCAGTTTTTTTCCGGCTCCAGGCCGCCGGGCTTTTGCCCCAAGGCGATTTGAATAGCCCCCTTGGTGGGCAGGACCCCTGAGGCGTAGGGATAGGTCCAGCCCGACATATAGCCCCCTGAAAGCCTGGCGGCGATTTCGCCAATCATAGGCCCCTTAGGGGTGAGCTTAATGTCCCCTTTGGCAGCGCCGTTGTCGATTCCCAGGGCCCTTACCCCGGCCTTGAAGGTCTCAAGCAGGGCATCAGCGGACTTTTTTTCGATATCCGAAGGCATGGTATGGCCCATTTCGATAAAATAAGGAGGAAAGAAGATGTGCCGGTCCGCGAGGCCGCAGATGGTGATTTCCCCCTGGTACACCAGGGCGTCAACGGAAAATTCCGGGCCTTCCATGTATTCTTCCACAATAACCCGGCCTGACCGGGAAAACCCGAGGGCTTCTGCGGCTGCGGTTTCAAGTTCTTCGGCGCTGTCCACCCTGCGGCAACCTCGGGACCCCATGTTGTCCACAGGTTTTACCACCGCAGGCCAGGGAAAAGGCAGGGAAAAGCCGCCGCTTTCTGAAGGCGGTTTTGAAAGGATGACGAATTCCGGCGAAGGAACCCCCGCGGCCTTGAAGCGGCGCCGCATCCGTTCCTTGTCCGACGCGTCCAGGGCTGTTTCCCACGAGATGCCGGGCAGCCCCAGGCGTTCGGCGGTCCAGGCTACTGTGGCGGAGAAGTCCGTACCGGCAGTCATAACCCCAGCAAGGCCGCCGTTTTCAGTAAGGGACCGGGCAAGGGCCTCAATGCCTTCCTTATCCTTGAGATCCACGTTTTCAAAACGATCCGCCAGGGACGCGCAGGCCGCGTTAGGGTCCCCGTCTGCAGCCACGGTCTCAAGGCCCATTTCCTTCGCTATCCTAAGGGCCGGCCCCTGCATCACCCCGGCGCCGAGTATCAAAATCCGCTGTTTTCCGGACATTCAGCCTCCATCGAGAAAAACCTCTCTTTTGAGCTTGTTCCAAAACTCGGTTAGTTTTGGAACAGCCCCTTTTAATTGTCGGATAAGGAGAATAAAGGATTTAGGGAACCTCTGGAAACTCCGGTTGAGTTTCCAGAGGTTCCTTGGAGAAAATTGCTAATTCCTTATTACATAACGAATTACGCAAATGCAATTTTCTCCATAGGGTAAAAAAACCTCTGAAAACTGAAGTTTTCAGAGGTTCCCTTTAGATTTTCACCGCATAGGCTTCGAAGGTGTCTCCTAAACGGAACAGGCGGCTAAAAGCCAGAACTATATGGTAGAAGTTGCCTTTTTTGCCTTTCAGAAACCGCCCGATAAAAGGGAAGCGTTCGGGGTGGTGGCCGGTGACAACTGTTTTTTTCAGCTTGAAACCGTATTTTTTCAGTATTCCCTGCGCCCCAGGGCTCCAGATCGTCCAGTGATCCTGTGGGCTGTTTTTAAGGAACTCCATGAGGGACTTGCGGCCTGAAATCCCGGCGTACGAGGGAGTGGAAAAGGCCAGGACCCCCCGGGGTTTGAGGATCCCGGCTATAGCCGTGAGGGCGGCCCCAGGGTCGTCAAAATGTTCGATAACATACCAGAGAGCCACGACATCGAAAACCGGGGCCTCTGTTTTAAGCGCTTCAGGGAAGAAACCGTTCACGCACGGGATACCCAGTTCTTCCTGCACATAAGAAGCCGCGCCGGCCGCTGGCTCCAGGCCCTGAGGGGCAAAGCCTTCTTCCCTGGCTGCCAGAAGGAAGGGGCCGTAAGCGCAGCCTATGTCCAGAAGCCGCAAGGCGGAACCTGCCCCGGTTTCCCCTGGTTTCCCTAAAAGGGACTTGATGTGAAAAAGCCGTTTCCGGCCCATTGCGGCAAGAGCCGGGAAATCTTCCAGGTATGTTTTGCCGTACTGCTTTTTATACTGGCTGAAGAAATAGCTGGTTTCGTATTCTATCGGAGGCGGACTCATGCGGCCCATACGGATAAGGCCGCAGGACCCGCAGCGCCGGTAAGTTCGCAGGGAAGCGGCGTCAGCCGGACCAGGGGTTCCCGGAAAGCGGGCAAGGACAGCCCCTCTGGTTTTCAAGGGAGCCGGAGCCTGCAGCGGTTTAGCGGGGACGCACACAGGACAGCCCCGGGACAGCAGGGGTTTCACGGCTGCAAGAAAGTCCGCCAGGGTTCCGGTCCGGTCTTCGGCAAGGCCGTAACAGGCAGCCGCTTTTTCGTTTTTCCTATAAAGGCTTTCCAGGAAAAGGCGGTTTAGCTCCGGCCTGCCCTGGGGAAGGAGGGTAAAAAGAAGGGACCCGAGCTTCCGGACCCCGGGGCCGCCTGTGCCGGCTGAGACAAGCCCGGCGTTACGGGCCAGCTTTTCATGATACGCAGCAGGCGAAACCAGAAGGACCGGGGTCCTGGCGTAAAGGGCCTCGAAACACGTAAGGCCGAAGTGGGTTATTAAAAGGTCATACGCCGCCAGTTCTTCCCGCAGTTCCGGAACCCTTCCAAGGACCCTGATTCCTTCAAGGCCCGGCGCAGCCAGCCGTGAAGGGGCGGCCAGGGTGATGTCCAGGCGTCCGGGGGCGTAAGCCGCAAGTGCCCGGGCAGCGGCAGGACCAAGGCCCGGAACATCCTCGGCGCCGAAGCTTACCAGTATCCTGAGTTTGTTTTCAGATGAAAATTCCCTGGCAGGGAAAAAGGAAGGCCGCCGGTTCCGGGGCAAAGGGAGCAAAGCCGGGGAAGTGATATTCGCCGGAACCGCGCCGGGAAGGCCCGGGAGGAGATCGATAAGGAAATCAAAGTCCTTCCTGCAAGGGCCGCCTTCGTCAATGCCGATAACCGGGCCCAGAGCGGACCATGCGGCGAATTCCTTCCCAGGCGTGCGGAAACGGTCCAGAATGATGAAGTCCCAGGAAAGCCCGGAACCTTCCGGGACCTGGCGCGAAAGAACCCACTCTGAGGCGAAAGAACCGGACAAGGCGTTCAAAGCCCCAAGGGCGGCTTCTTTTTCAGCCTCAGGGGCATAGAGAAAAGCTTCCCGGCCCAGGCTGCGGAGATCCCGCACCAGCGCGGCGGAACGCACCAGGTGCCCCCCTCCCCTGCCCTTTTCCAGGCATGGAACAACCAGCAGGGGGCCGGTCATCCGGAAAGCCTTCTGGCAGCGGCTATAATAGCGGCGCCCCGGCTCCGTTCTTCAAGAGGCAGGGTTGACAAAAACCGGTACAAGGCCTTGGCGTATTCGTAATCCTCCGGGGTGTCCACCGTAACATTGAGCTCCGCCCCTTGCCAGCAAAGAGGCGCCAGAGGGAGGTGAAGGCGGAACAATTCGGGATGGTTGTAGAGGTAGGGACAGACATGTTCCCGCTCGAAGCAGGTGGGAGCCTCACGTTCGGCCCTGAGAAGAGCTTCGGCGCTTACGCACTGCACGCCTGAACCGTGGGGGATGCAGGAGTACACGGCGTAGTCCGCGCCCAGGGCCTCGGATTCAACCCTGATGGCCTCCGCGGCGTCGATAAGGACAAAGGGGTTGTCGCCAGTGGCTCTGACAATCCGATCAGGCTTAAAACGGCGCGCCGCGAGGCAGTACCGGGCAAGGACATCCTCTCCGGGTCCCGGCAGGATTTCAAAACCCGCTTCAGCCGCCAGAGGGGCGAAGGCAGAAACGCAGCTTTCAGGGCATGCCAGGACTTTTACTTCGCAATTCACCCCGTTAAGGGCTTCCATCACCCTTAAAATGAGGGGCCTTCCTCCAAGGGGAAGGAGGCTTTTTTGGGGGAGCCTTGTAGATTCAAGCCTGGCCTGGAGCACAAGGGCGGTCATACTTCTCCCCCTCCCCCCTCTACATCCTGGCCTGCCTGGTCCCCCCAGGAACCGGCGATGGTTTTGGCGTCGCACTGAAAACGGTAGCGGTTGATTCTGACCCACCGCCGGGCTTCGGAGAATTCCTCCCAACTGCTGAAGAGATCCGCGCCTGAGCGCCTGAAGTAGCCCGGGAAACGCCGTAGAGGAAGGTTGGCGAAATCCCCCCGGAAAACCGGCGCCAGGTTTTTTAAGTAAAAGCGGCGGTATCCTTCTTCCGCGGTACTGTCCCCAGCGGGAACCGTGCCGTCAAAGGAAAGCTTGATCAACTGGGTACAGGCGATCTCCTCTCCCCAGAGGCGGGCCCTGAAGCCGAAATCCATGAGCTGCCAGTAAAAATTGCCTATAGTCCCGTCAAAGCCCCCTAAACGGATAAAACGCTCCCTGTCGTAAATGCCGATCCCTTCATACGGGAAAAGCGACTGAAGCCCTTCGCGTCCCGGATTCTTGGGAATCGCCCTGACGTTCCCGCCGACCAGTGCCGGGGAACTAAGGGTAGGCATGGTTTCGAAATGGTTGTCCTGGATCACCGGGACCGTGCAGAGCCGCTTGTAAACGTTTTTTTCATCAGGCTTCCTGACCAGTTCATCAGGGCTCAGGAGAAGCCGTTCAGCCATACGCTCAGCCCCCCCTCCTCTCAGGATACGGAGATCGTTCCAGAGGACGAAGAAAAGGGGGCTCGAAAGTTCCGACACCGCGAGGTTGATCTCCTCTCCAGGGGTGATAGAGTCCCTGAGGAGCACAAAGCGCACAAAGGGGAAGGCCCCTGTAAGGCCCTCAAGGTCGTAACGCTTCGCCGTTCCTTCAAGGGAAATTACGAAATCAAAACCCGCCTTTTCCAGTTCCTCAAAAAGGGTGAATCTTGAAAACCTCCCCTGCCGGTTGAGGATCACCGCCGACAGTCCCGTAGAGGCCCTGCGCTCGTTCCCGCCTACACAGGTGTACGCAGGGAGGGAGCCGTTAAAAGTTGTAGGTATAGTATTCATCGCACACCGCGCAGATACCGGGATAGTTCCCCCTCAACTGCTCCAGGCAGAGGCTTTCGCCGGCTTTCCAGATCTCTTCAAGGGAAGAAGTAAAAACATTGCCCCGAAAGGGCCCCTTAGCCTGAAGGCTTCCCAGATCCTCTCTGCAGAACGGGACGGAACCGTCCAGAAGTATAACCATATCCCGGAGCAGATGCCAGCAGGGCTGCCGCTTTACAGGCGACAGATCCGAAGCCTGGAGACGCGGCAGGGCTCCGCAGAAATCATCATACTTCTGGATGATAATATGGGACTGCCCCTTTGCGGGGACCGCCTCTTTCCAGGAACGGTAGAACTGTTCGATGTCGTCCTCGAAACCCTTGACCCGTACTGCCTGCACATAGGCGCTGCCCGGAAAAAGGCCGATAAGCCGCCTGGCGCAGTCAACAGCCTCGGTGAAGCCCGGCCCCCTGGCCTCTTTGTAGCGCCCTGCGTCAAAGGCGTCCAGAGAGACGATCCACGAAAGAGGCCCCTTAAGAACCGGGCTCTTCCTTGCAGGGGCGGACGCCGCTTCGGCGGCCAGAAGTTCAAGGTCTTCCTGTTTCCAGCCTATACCGGAGGTCTCGATAACCAGCGCCAGAGAAGGCCTGGAGAGGACCGCGCGTATCAGGTCCAGTTTGTCAGGGTGAAGGGAAAGCTCCCCCCAAAGGGAAAGGCCGATAACCGCGTCGCCTGTAAAGGCGGCGATGCGGTCGAGAAGCTCACTGAATTTGCCTTTGTCCATAAAACCCCTGCGTTCCGTAACCGGGACATCCCCGCCGAACCGGGGCCAGGGGCAGAGGGAACACGCCTGGGGGCAGGGGGCTGAAACCTGGATATTGAAATACGCCGGGAGCGTCCTTTGGAGTTCCGGCCTTTTTTCGATATAATCCGCCGCTTCTGAAGCGGCTTTGAGGCCTGCGGCCATAAAACCCCTAAGGAGGAAGAAATTCCGCCTTGAATCGGCGGTAAAACTAAGCCGTCTGAGCCGCAGGTCCACAGGGGAAATCTCGGTTTCTATGTCGAAGGCGTTGATGTCTTTCTGAATCACCGAAAAAAGACAGTCCCGCTCTACAGGCCCGTTATCGTCCCCAAGGATTTTGAAAAGCACCCCGGCGGTCCCAGGGGCAAGGAGTTCCGGCGCGAAACCGTAAGGCCAGCCGTCGGCGTAGGAGTACTCCGCAGCGTACCTGAGATGCCGCTCAGCCAGGGCCGATGCCAGGCCGGGGTCCAGAAGGGGGCAGTCGGCCCAGGCGAAAAAAGTGAGGTCGAAACCTGCGGACAAAAGGGAAAGCCGCTCTAAAAGGCTCTTTTTGGTCCATCCCGGTTCGCGGACAACGGAAAAAGCCCCGGATTCAGGGGGCAAACCGGGGTAAACAGCCCCCTCAAGCCCCAGGAGCACGGTCTTTTCCGTCCCCGGGAACCTGCGGGCCTTCTCCAGTGCCAGGACCAGGGCGTTTTTCCCCTCTTCTTCTCCGGCGTTGACAGGTTCAAAGGCTTCCGGGGCCAGCCGGCCGCCGTACAATACCGTAAGGGCTCTCATAGTGTTGATTATACTGGGAATTGGCGGGGATGTCATTCACTGTTTTTGCGGATTGTTTTGGAATATTTCTGTATTTTGAAAAAATTTCAGTTGACAAGATAAATTTAGCGTGATAGGATTATTTAACGTTTTTGAATGTGTCATAGAAAGGAATTTCTATAAAAGGGGGACAAATTTGAGATGACGTATCATTTTACTGCTATTATTGTTAATCCTAATCCCCCCCCCCCCCCCCCCT
>JAITEW010000168.1 GCA_031281855.1 Treponema sp. | reverse complement strand
TTTATTACTTATCCCTGATTATTTCCCGAATACTCCGCCCACCTGACCCGCAAAAAAACGCCTCCCTGGGCGGGAGGAGGGCTCCTGGGGAGGCTTACGGCGTCATACCCATAAAGGCGACGCCGGGGCGTCCGTAAAAGAAGGCGACGACCGTCTGGCCTCATCAGGGGCGCTCCTCCCGCCCAGGGAGGGAGCGTGTTTTGCAGTGTGAGTTAATCTTCCGCCCAACGGAGCTTCGACTTCAGGGCGAGGTTGTTAATTGAGAGGGATCCATCTGTTCGAGCTGTTCGACCGTGTAACCCTGTTTTAATAACTCCAGAGCCTTTTTCCAGCCGTTTTGTTCGCCCTTGGCCTCGCCTATGGCTTCTCCTATGACTTCGCCCTTGGCCTCACCCCTGGCCTCGCCCCTGGCCTCACCACGTTTCTCCCACTTGGCGGCCAGGCCGACTTCTTCCAGCACTTCATCCAGAGTTAATTCACTGTTGTCTGCCATCTGTAATACCTCCTGTATGGTCTTGGTGTTGGCGCTCAGCACCGCATATAAATAGGCCGCGAGGCGGCCGTCTTTCCCCTTTTTCCGGCTCTCTTTTAGTATAGTAACGGCAGCCTCCGGGTTCAAGTCGTTGGAGAGACCCCTGAGCCACAAGTTCTCTGGCAGCGATAGCCTCTTGCTCTCTATGACCTGGATGGCCAGGGGATAACCGGATATATCATAGATACCGGGAAAACGCTCAACGACATGGCAGTTCCTGTCGCCTTCAATGTAATTGAACAGTTCCCGGGGGTAACGGGTTTCTATGATAGAGATAGTCATATCCCGTATATCTGTCTTGTTAAGCGCTGCATAAAGGTATGCATAGCCGAAAACCTTGTAAAAATCGTACACCGAAAAATAGTCATCCGGGTTTTTATATTCCAATATATTGATCTGCTTAAATATCCGGGCAATATTTTTTTCAATAGTCAGGGCCGGGTCTTTTTTGATAATGACCACATCAATTTCCAGGGGTTCTGCGGTCAGGCGATATTCGCTCTGGAATTGGAGGAGGTTCTTATACTGATCCAGTTCCAGTTGAATAGCCTGAAAGAAGGCGGGATGCCAGGGGATATGGGAAGAGGAAGCTGTTGGGTTCTGAGCCATGAAAGACCTCCGCCATGCAGGGTAAGATAAAAACCTGATAATAGCAATGTGCCGGTATCTGTCCTAACCGTTCATCTTCATCCTCCTGTCCCGTACCGCCGCGAGCCGGGATTCCAGCTCCCCCGCTGCTTCCGACGCGATAAGGGTTTTCAGCGCCTCAAGGCTTCCCTCAAACTGCCCGATGCGTTTCAAAAGCTCCTGTTTGTTCCCGATGAAAAGTTCGGTCCACATAGGGGCGTTGAGCATGGCAATCCGGGTGAGGTCCTCGAAGCTGCCGCCGCCGAAGCGGGTGATCTCCGTGTCAGGCTCGCAGTCGATAAGGGCCGCCGCGATGACGTGGCAGAGCTGGGAGGTAAAGGCGATTTTCCGGTCATGGCTGGCAGGGCTGGTCTCGGTGATCCTGCCAAAGCCCATGCGGTAAATCAGGTTCCTGATAAACTCCAGGTTTTCCGGCCTGTTCCGCGCCAGGGGGGTGAGGATGTAGTTCTTCCCGGTAAAGCCGCAGGCCGCGGCGTTGGCAAAGCCGCCTTTCTCGGACCCCGCCATGGGATGGCCAGGGATAAAGTCCAGATCACCGCGCAGGTTATGCTCCAGGGCTTCCACGATGGGTCCCTTGATCCCCGCGATGTCGGTGATGAGGGTCCCTGGCTTAAAGGCGGGCATCCATTGGTTCCAGAACCTGATCAGCGTGGAAGGGTTCAAGCAGAGGAACACCAGGTCGCAGCAGGGGATCATTTTTTCGGGCGACTCAAAGCCCCGGTCTATGACCCCGCTCTCCAGAGCCAGGGCCAGGGTTTCGGCGCTGGTATCGCAGGCCATAAGACGCCCTGCCGGGGCGGCGCCGCTCTTCCTCAACGCCATGGCTATAGCCCCTCCCATAAGGCCGAGGCCTACGATGCCGATAACGCAGTCTTCGACAGGCTTCATAGTTCTTTTCCTTCAATAGCCGCGTACTTTTTAAGCGTGTCCATGAGTTCCGCGAAAACCGCGGGGGTTATGGACTGCTCCCCGTCGCAGAGGGCTTTTTCCGGGTTGTTGTGGACTTCCACGATGACCCCGTCAGCCCCGGCGGCTATGGCGGCTTTGGTCATTGCGGGAACCATCCAGGCAAGGCCCGTGCCGTGGCTGGGGTCGGCTATTACCGGGAGATGGCTTTTCCGTTTCAGGAAAGGGATGGACGAAAGATCCAGGGTGTTCCGGGTATAGGTGTCGAAAGTGCGTATCCCCCGTTCGCAGAGGATAACGCGGTCGTTGCCGCCTGCCATGATGTATTCAGCGGCCATAAGGAGTTCCGTGACGGTACAGGCGTAGCCCCGTTTGAGCAGTACAGGTTTCCTGCAGCGGCCCAGTTCCTTGAGGAGGTTGAAATTCTGCATGTTCCTGGCGCCGATCTGGATGATGTCCACTTGATCAAAAATCTCAAGCTGGTTGATGGTCATGAGCTCTGAAATAATGGGAAGCCCTGTGGCTTTTTTGGCTTCCACTAACAGATCCAGGCCCTCGCAGCCCAGACCCTGGAAGCTGTAGGGGCTGGTCCGGGGTTTGAAAGCCCCGCCTCTCAGGACCCCTGCTCCGGCTTTTTTTACCGCCTCAGCCACTTCCGTGATCTGGCCCCTGGTTTCCACCGAACAGGGCCCGGCCATTATTCCCAGACGCCCTGCCCCGATGCTCCGGGTCCCCCCGCCCTGAAGGGGGATGTCTATCCTGGTGTCTTCAGGGTGAAAAAGCCGGTTCGCCCTTTTGTAGGGTTCCTGAACCCGGATGACTTTTTCCACCAGGTGATGCGCCTGGAGGGCCTCGGCGTCGATGGCGGTAGTATCCCCCACAAGGCCCAGCACTGTCTGGATGTCCCCTTCGGAAAGGTGGACCTTCACCCCCTGCTTTTCCAGGTCTGCCGATAATTCCCTGACCTCATCCCCGGAAGCTCCTCTTTTAACTGCGATAATCATGATCTTCCTCTTTTTCCTCTTTCAAAAATTTTGGACACAAAAAAAGGGAGGTCCCAGGGGCAACGCCCTCAGAACCTCCCTGAATTACCAGGTTACGGGATTTACGCTTCAGGCATAAACCCACAGGCTCCGTGAGGGCGGGACAGATAATAATAGTAATAATAAAAATAAGCGTGAGAACGGAGAACGCGATCTGTCATAGCCGCCGAAACGGAAGTTTTCACATCAGAATCCTTTTGATGGTATGGTATCAAAGCCGCAATAAGGAACCAGGGCTTTGGGAAGTTTTATCGAGCCGTCGGGCTGCTGGAAATTTTCCATCACCGCGATGATGGCCCGGGAAACGGCGATGGCGGTTCCGTTGAGCATGTGGACGAATTTGTTTTTGCCGTCGCTGTCCTTGTACTTGATGTTGAGCCGCCGGGCCTGGTAATCGGTACAGTTGGACGTAGAGGTAATTTCCCCCCATTCGCCGCCTGTGGGCGAAGGAGGGTTCGCCCTTCCTGGCATCCAGGCTTCCAGATCCCATTTGCGGTAAGCCGGTGCGCCAAGGTCCCCGGTGCAGGTGTCCACTACCCTGAAGGGGATTTCCAAACCTGAAAAAATCGCTTCCTCAACAGACCGGAGTTCGCTGTGGAATTGTTCCGAGTCTTCGGGCAGGCAGTAAACGAACATTTCCAGCTTGGTAAACTGGTGCACCCGGTAAAGGCCCTTGGAGAACTGCCCCGCCGCTCCTGCTTCCCGGCGGAAACAGTGGGAAAGGCCGGCCATACGGAGCGGGAGCTTTTCCTTAGGGAGAATGGTATTGGAGTAATACCCCCCAAGGGTGATTTCGGCGGTCCCTACAAGGCACGAATCCTCTCCTTCAAGGGTATAGACATTGGACTCAGCCCCGCGGGGGTTAAAACCGATTCCTTCAAGGATCTCTTCTTTGGCCACATCAGGGGTGATAAAAGGGGTAAAGCCTTTCTTTTGCAGTATGTCCAGGGCGTAGCGTACCAGGCCCAGTTCCAGGAACACCCCTTCGTTTTTGAGGTAATAGAATTTAGTCCCTGACACCTTGGTCCCTGAATCAAAATCGATGATATCCAGGTCCTGGCCCAGCTTTACATGATCGGCGGGTACAAAATCAAACCGGACAGGTTCCCCTACGCGCTTGACTTCAAGGTTATCCTTATCTTCCTTGCCTACCGGCGCGTCAGGGTGGGCCATGTTAGGGATCTTCCTGGCTTCGGCGTCCATTTCGGTTTCGGTTTTGGCGAGTTCCGCCTCAGCGGCGGCTATGCCTTCCTTGAGTTTCTTCCCTTCTTCGATAAGGGCGCCGCGGGTATCGGCGTCGAGCTTCCCCTTCATGGCTGCGGCGTTCGTGTTCCGCTGCTGCTGGAGATTCTGAAGCTTCGTTGCAAGCTCGGTACGGCGGTTAAAAAGGCGGACCACAGCATCAGCATCGGCTTTCATATACCTGTGGGCAATGTTTTCCTTGACCGCGTCCAGGTTGTCTACGATAAAACGATAATCAAGCATAACCGGTATTGTACCCCTTTGCCCGTAAGGGGGACAAGAGGTCTTTATCAGAAACCGCATATAGGGTACGCTCAATAAACGATACATCAACCTTAAGGAGGAATTCATGAAACCGGCGTTATTGATCATTGATATGCAGAAGGTTTCGTACTCCGGCCCTTCGGCGGAATCCATGAAAAAGGCATCTGAAACTATTAACAGAGCTGCGGATCTTTTTAGGGCGAAAAAGCTGCCTGTGATCTGGATACAGCAGGATAACGGAAAAGACGCTGTTCCGGGAACGGAGAAATTTGAACTTCTTGATTCCCTCAAAGCCCTTGAAGGGGAAAAAAGGATCGTCAAACATTACGAAAACAGTTTTGTAAAAACCGGCCTGGCGGACTACCTTGCCGCCCAGGGTGCGGACACGCCTATCGTAACCGGGTACTGCGCCCAATACTGCGTGCTTTCAACATACCGGGGGGCAAAGGAACTGGATCTGTCGCCTCTGGTCCTGAAAAAAGCGGTAGCAGGGGATAATGAAGCCTACCTGCACCTTGTGGAACAGATATGCGAAGTCCTTTCCTTTTCGGCCCTGGAAAAATTGCTTTCATTTTTTTAATAAACTAATCAACCCGGAGTTCACCGGTGACACAGGGCCTGGGGGGAGGTGGGGGACTAAAGTTGAGCGGTATTTTCGTGAAAGCCAGATGCGGGGATTTTCCCCGCATCTGGGCTATTAGGGCTTAACTGCGGGTCAAGTTCAGGCTCACTTACTGTAAATTTTCCAGTTGTAGACTTGCCACATAAAACCAACAGGAAGGGTTGTTCCGTTTTCGTGGATTTCCGGTGTAATTCTAAAGAAGAAACGGCTGCCGCCTTTGCCGGGTTTTATGAAATCAAAACCAATATCTATCGGCAGGCCGATAAAAAAGTCCCCTTTGGTGTCAATGTCGATAACAGTATCGTCCAGCATACTCGAAACCGGAATATTCAGGTTCAAACCAACCCCTGCATACAACCATTCCACTTTCGGGACGTTGATGTGAGCCGCGAGAGGTATCGTCAGGCAAACCGGAGTTGCGGCATATTTTGTAAAGTTATCATCCCCGAATTGATCCTGATCCAAGAGGACGTAGATATCCGGGTGCAGCAGCAGCCCTGTGTTGAACGACAACCAGTTGAAAAGGTAAAAATCATAGGTCAGACCGAGATCAAAGGTGATAGCATAATTGCCTTTTTGTAAATTAAAGGCCCCCCCGATGTTTGGACTTACGCCTAACCCAGAATTAATTCCGAGCAGCATATCAAACGGCTGATGTTTGTATTCTTCCTGCGCGAAAACCCCTCCTGCGACAAATGCCGCAAGAACCAACGCCACTAATCCTTTTTTTACCATTTTTAATCTCCTTGTTTTGGTAAAAATATTTTTACAGGTCCAAGCCTGCAAGTGCCTGTGAATGACGCCCGGCCTGATTCATCCCATGCCGAACATTTTTTCCTTGAGATCCAGGTAGTAAAGATAATCCGCGGGTTTTACATTCGGCGGGCAGCGGTGATCGCAGAAGGGGATGTAACCGCCCCGGGCCACGTATTTTTCCAGAGACTCAAGGTATTTTTTGATGGCCTCCGGTCCTTCTCCCAGACGCATCTTGTCCACTCCGCCCATGATGCGGAGTTCCCCTTCGTACTGATCCAGCAGTTCACCGGGATGGGTACAGCTGTTGACCTCGAAGGGGAAGAGGCAGTTGATGCCGCTTTCCAGGAACAGGGGAATCAGGGGGCGCACGTCGCCGTCGCAGTCGGTGTACCAGATATCAATGCCCCGGGCTTTTAATTTTTTGTTGAGCCGCTTGTACCGGGGAACCACAATGTCCCGGAAAAAATCCAGGGACACGATGGGGCCGTGGTTAAAGCAGATGTCCTCCCAGCCCGAGGCGTAGTCGAATTCAAAATGGGGCAGGAGCTGATCCAGGGTCTGCTCCACCGCCCGGCAGACTGTCTCGACCATGTCTTCGACCATGTCGGGATAATCGAACACGGCGTAGGCCAGCCCCTCGAAGGTGAGCATGTCCCGAACCTTGCCTATCATGGAACCGCAGTGAATTCCCAGGGGAAAGTCCCGCTTGTCGTCATCGCCGATGCGTTTCTTTAAGGCGGCGATGTCGATGACCCTGTCCGGGTGTTTGAGGTCGAAGTGTTCTTCCTTTACTTTTTTCCAGTCTTCCGGGGTGGTAATGGAAGATTTGAGGAAGTGGGGAATGGAACTGCCGGCGCCCTCCAGGGGGACTTCGGCCAGGAGGCCGTCCTCGTTGATGATGATCCGCTTGCCGTCACGCACCTCGATTTCCCGCTTTTTTATAGGAGGGCACATGAAGTTATGGCCGCTCAGGCTCTCGATCCGGTCAAAAGCAAATAAAATGTCGGCTTCGGCGTTGGACTTGACGCCGTTGTTGACAAAGATATCCCATTCGGTAAAATTTTCGTCCCAATAGCCGAATTCCATATTGAAGCTGCGGTCCACGCTCTGGTAGTGCATCTGCCTGTTGAACCGTTCCCGGCCGGTCATGGCGGATTTCCATGTGTTCCGTATCGGATTTACGCTCATCATTCCCCCTTAAAGTCGGTGAATTTTAATGATTCTACCATCCGGTTCCGGTTAGCGCAATAGATTATTTTTTTATGGTTGACTTTTTAACAGGTTGGCTTTTACCCGCTTCTATAAAGCAAAATTATCATTTATAGTTTAAGCACTTATATATGGCAACAATTGAAAACAACTTATCCAAAGGGAATGTGCTGTCCAAACTGGTGATCTTTGCTATTCCCTTTCTGGCTTCCAATATCATCCAGTCCTTCTACAATGTGGCGGATATGCTCATTGTGGGGAATTTTTGCGGAACCGAAAGCATGTCGGG
>JAITEW010000129.1 GCA_031281855.1 Treponema sp. | reverse complement strand
ACCGATGGCGGTTCCGAAGGAAAAATCGGGACGGGACGCGATAAGGCCCACCTTATAAACATAGGTGGAGATCACTTCTGATACGCCGATATTCTGGGGTACCTGCATGAGGTAGATTTTTTCAAAATTGCTGCCCAGAATTCCGCCCATACTGAGGATCAACATGATTACGATAATGGGCTTGATGGTGCTCAAGTCGATGTACCACACCCGCTGCCAGAGGGTGGCCCCGTCAATGAGGGCCGCTTCGTGGAGGTTGGGGTCTACCGCAGCCAGGGTAGAAATATAAATAATGGCGCTGTAGCCTGTGGCCTGCCAGATCCCCGACCAGACGTAAATATGGGGAAAGGCCCCTACGGAGCCCATAAAGTTGATTTCATCAAATCCCATTTTTGCAAGCAGCACATTTACCCCGCCGGTACGCATCCCCAGGATCTGTACCACGAGGCCCACCAAAATGACCGATGAGATAAAATAGGGCGCAAAAGTAATGGACTGGACAGTCTTTTTAACCGTGAAAAGGCGGCTGTGGTTCACGAATATGGCGAGGATTATGGGACAAGGGAACCCCGCAGCCAGGCCGTAAATGCTTAACCCCAGGGTATTTCTGAGGATATTCACAAAATTTGGAGAAGTGAAAAACCGCCGGAAATGGTACAACCCTGTCCAGGGGCTGCCCCATACTCCCTTCATGGGCTGGTAGTTCTTGAAGGCCATCACAACCCCATACATGGGGATATAATGGAAGACGATCACATACACCACCGGAATAAGGAGGAGGAGGTAGAGATCCAGGTAATTCCGATAGAACTTCCGGGGATTTAGATTTTTTGGATTGGTTTTTCCGCTAGTACCGTATGATAGGGGGGGGGGGGGGGGGACTGAGGCCATTACTTTATCATTCTTTCCAATACGCACTATCCCACCCCCTTTAATACTATTTTCAGACAATCTAATTAATGTTAAACATTATTTTACCATGTCTTTTTCCGGCTGTCAAGTGTTTTTGTCAAATTTCAGGAAAAATTTACATAACACCTCCCCGCCTATCCCTAGCCAAAAGGGTGGACAGGGAACCCCCGTAAAGCCGCTTGCAGATCCCTCTTCCGGCAAAGAAACCAGCGATAAAGACGCCAGCCGGACCGGGGGCTCTCCTCCAGGCCCCTCCGGCGGGATTTATCCTGTAAAATAGAGTTTTCCAGTCTAAAAAACAAATTTCCAGGGCAAAAAACTGTTTTTTATAACGAAAAACTGTTGTCGATGTTAAAATACAGTTTTTTATGAGTGAAAAACAGTTTTTCACGTTAGAAAACAGTTTTCTAAGACGAAAAACAAATTTCTATGAATGAAAAACTGTTTATTATGTCAAAAAACTGTTTTCCAACATAAAATCAAAAAATATCAAATTTCCTCAAAATTTTTGTATCTTTTTACGGTTATTGTTATTTTGATTTCAAGGCGTCTAAAACAGAACGCCCGAGGTCCTCCGTAGGGAGGATCATTTTTAGCAAGGATGGTAAAGCCATGCCGGTTTCTATGAAAAAACGCGGATATCTGCCTGACAAAGAGGCGGATCAAATCATCTGGTCCAGGGAATCCCTGGACTACCTGAACGGCCACACCAAAAGGCTCAAAATAAGCGCCCCAACTTTGAAGGAGCTTATAGCCAAAAGGGAGGACTACGCTGCTGCGCTGGAAAAAACCCGGACGAGCAGCCGCTCAAGGGAGGACACTATGAAAAAGAACGCCGCCAAAAGCGCCTTCATTACGGCCTTGAGGCGTTTCTTCCATGTATCTGTCCTCTTCAATCCCAGGCTCACGGATCTCGACAGGGAAAGAATCGGGCTGAAACCCCGCAGGACCAGGAATAGCACTGGGGGCATCTCCAGTTTCCCAAGGCCGGCGCTGGAGAAAACCCGCCCCGGGGAGGTAACTTTGAGCTACCTGGATTCAGAGAACAACAGCCGGACAAAGCCACAAGGCGTGCAATACGCCGAGCTGCGCTGGATAATCCGGGATCAGGCGCCTGAGTCCGCAGAGGAGTTCCCCAGGTTTGCCCTGCTGTCGAAAAGCCCCTTTGTCCTTCCTTTTGAGGAAGAGAACCGGGGCCGTGTTGTCCACTTCCGTATGAGGTGGATTAACCGCGAAGGCCGCGGGGGCCCCTGGAGCGGCCCGGTAAAGGCCATCGTGTCCTGAGTTCTTTCCGGGGGGATTACTTTGAGTTTCCCCCCTGGTCTATATTTGTATAATGGATCTTGAACTTCTGCGGGAACGGGCCGCTGTTATCCGGAACGTCCGCGCCTTTTTTGACCGCCTCGGTTACCTTGAAACCGACACGCCCCTTATGGCGCCGGACCTTATCCCGGAGTCCTGCCTTGAGGTTTTTGAAATCTCGCGCCTGCTGCCGGGCAGGGCAGGGCAAAAACGGCCTTACTGGCTCATCCCTTCGCCTGAAATCTGGATGAAGCGCCTCATCGCCTCCCACAGGGTAAGCATGTACCAAATATGTAAATGTTTCAGAAACGGCGAATCTGCCGGCCGCTTCCACAGCCCGGAATTCACCATGCTGGAATACTACACCATGAACGCAGGCTACCGCGATTCGCTGGACATAACCAGGGAACTTTTCGCGGCCCTTATGGAGCATTGCGCCGAGCCGGGATTCTCAGGGGACATCGAAACTGTGACCATAGCGGAAGCCTTCTCCCGCTGGGCGGGCTTCGACCTGTACGCCGCAGCCGAAAGAGAAGGGGGCCTGGAAGCCGAAGCGCGGCGGCTGGGCCTCGATCCCATGCCGGGACTGGGGACGCCGGAAATTTACGACCTCATCTTCATTCACACAGTGGAGCCGAAACTGCCTAAAGACAGGCTTGTGGCGTTAACCGATTATCCCGCTTTCACGCCCTGTATGGCCCGCAAAAACCCTGAAGGGAAAACCGTGCAGCGCTGGGAACTCTACGGCCGCGGCGTGGAACTGGCTAACTGTTATTCCGAAGAAACCGATCCTTACGAAGTACGGAAATTTTTTGAAACCGAAGCTGCCGAAAAAGAGCGGAGCGCCCTGGTCCGGCACGCCGTAGATCCCGGGTACTGGAAAAACTTTCTTCCCCTCCGGGGGGAACCCTTCCCGCAGTGTTCCGGCGTCGCCATGGGCCTGGACCGCCTTATTATGGTCCTTACAGGCAGGAAGACCATCGACGGCGTCCTGCCTTTCCCTATGGATTAACCCTAATTTTCATAAACCTTTGAGTATCCCGAAAGATCAAAAACACTGCGGAACTTGGGAAGGTAATCCACCCCTGTAACCACCTGGACCTCTCCGGCAAAACGGTAATTCACATCCTCAAGCGCGACAATACGGTCCAGCATGGGCCGTTTCATATTGGTGAAATTCATGATGAGAAAAAGCTGGGTTGACGCTGAACCGGCTGCGGGGATTCGGAGCACGTTTTTTTCCGTACCGTCCGCCCAGAGGCGGCCGTCGCCGTAAAGATCATAACTAAAAGCGGAAAGCTCCATAGCAAAGGGGTTAGGATTGTCCACCTTCATCGTTACCCTGAACCTGGTATTGATAAGCTCCGCCTTCAGCACCGCTATGGCGGTAATCGTGAAAACCGGTTCCTGTATCCTGGGAAAAACCGCATTTCCCCTTGCACTGACACGCACCGGCGCCCCTGAGGGATACACGAATTCCAAATCCACAGTAAGGGCAACCTGGTAATCCTGCTCCGGCGAAAGGCCCAGAGCAGCGAGCCCGGCTATGTCCAGTTCAAGCAAAAGGGGTATTTCCGCCACCCCCGGGCCTCCTGCCGCGGCGCCTGCGGGAACCGTTGTTTTTTCCTGATCCGTATAAAACCGTACCCCGCCGTTTGGTTCTTTACCGTTTATCGCCGCCCTGTAATTTCCGATTATGACTTCAGCCGGTGAAGAACGGGGGTTGTCCGCTTCAAGGGTAAATTCAAGATTCACCTGATTCAGATCCTGGGCCCCGATGCGGTCAAGAGAAATCGAAGCCCAGGGGGTCTCAGGCGTTTCTTCCGGAACCGGCGGAGCCGGCGTTTTACAGGACCAGGCAAAAACGAGAAAAGAGACGGCCAAAAACCAAAGCAAATGAGGCTGTTCCAAAACTTCAGTTTTTGGAACAGCTTCCTTAGATTTAGAGGAAAAAACGGACTTTTGTCCGGTTTTTCCAAGAGCTTGTCCAAAACCAACCGGGTTTTGGAACAAGCTCAAATATGCAGGCTTTTTCATGTATCTATAATCGGCATTTCCGGCGAAAGCCTGTACAGATACCGCCAAAGCTCCTATTCGCTGACTACGATACCGCCTTGTAAAGCCGTAAAGCGGCGGCTCAGGCTTTCCTCGTTCTGGGGATTTTCCATAGAGAGGTAGAGGGAGAAAAGCGTTTCGGGACGGGAACGCCGGGCTTTCAGGATAGCTCCTATAGAACCGGTATTGTCCTTTACCGAAATTCCCGGCTTCCCGTCAAAGGGGTATTTCTCCACCGCCAGATCGTTCCAGTTTTCCAGGGCGCTGGACCCCAGAACAGGATCAGGTTTTATATTCCTGTAAAGGACGATGAATTCTTTTCCCCGTACATCACGGTTAAAAATGACTTTGCGCACGCCGAATTCCAGAATTCCCTCCTGGTTGTACCATGAAGGGGCCAAAAACATTTCCGACTCATCAGCCCAGTCAAAAACCTGATTGTCAGCGCTGATGGACAAAGGCCCGCACCTGAGATCAAAGCTCCGGGCTTCCGGCTGCCAGGTAAACTGCAGATCCTTAAAAATATCGGGGATGTACTTTTTCATAGTGAGAAAATCATCCCATTCATCAAACGCTGCGTCGTAGGCTATGTAGGTATGATCGCAGATCTTCTTCATGTCCCATTCGTAATCCGCAAGCAGCGAACTGTCCTGCAAGGTGGATATGACGGCAGGGCCGTTAGGGAGAGGAAGGATAAACACGATCTGTACTTCGTCATCAAAGCCGATAGTCCAGCAGGCGGTGATCCAGGTTCTGCCCATAGCGTCCCGGTATTCGCCTACAGAAGCCGGATCGCCAAAAGAGAGGATACGGTATTTGTCGCTGCCCCAAAGGACGCGTTCGGTCCTGATATTCTGGAGGATAAGGTCCATGATGTATTTGGGATCAGTACAGATTTTTTCCAAAGGGACCGTAAGAGGCCGCTTGATTTTGTAAAAATTGTAATTGGACACCGACGCCGCCGCGAGCCTGCCGTCGTCAGGAAGGGGATAGTTTTTCCGTTCAAGGCCGGACAGTTTCCAGTTGTTGTCGTTGCTGTCTACAAAGGCCAGCTCCGGAAAAGAAGACGACAGGGACGAATCCAGCAGGTACGCGTTGTTCGGCCCTGAAAGATACTCAGGAGCCTCGCTGAAAAGGGTTGACATAGACACGTCATAATCCTTCTCATAAGCCTGCCGGATTTTACGCCGCAAGGAAATGTAGTTGTCCGGCAGCGCGGCTTGGGTCTCAAAAGTGTGGTTCAGCTTGTTCGCCAGAATAAGGTGGCCGAACCGGGGCTTAATCCGGTACGAGAGGCTCTCCCGGCTGTTGTCAAGGATGACCTCAGCAGGAACGGAATAAAGGATGTTGTCCCGCAGGGCAGTGACCAGCGCAACGACCTTTCCCGAAGGCGTCACCAGGGGGCCCCCGGAATTTCCGGGATTCCCGTCTGCGGAACTTTTAAGCAGGTTCCAGCGCCCTGATTCTTCTTCAGGAACCGTTCCCAGCACCAGCCCGTTCCGTATCACGATCCCTTCGCCCAGGGCGTTCCCGATGCTGTAGACCACATCCCCTGTCTTGAAGTTCCGGTCAAACTGGAAATACTGGCTGAAGGTTTTGTCCTTGACAGTAAAAATGAGGTAATCCCGTTCGTTGGACCCCCCTACAACTTTATCTACCTCATAAACCCGGCCCTCGGAATCGCGGATAAAATACTTGCTGTACACCATGCTTTCGTAGCCCAGGTTGATGACGTGGAAAGCAGTAACAAGCTCGGTACCGGACACGGCAAAGGCGGTTCCTATGGAGTAGTATTTGTCGCTCCGTATCGCATAGGGGACCTTTTCCCAGTCCAGTTCCTTATCGTAAACAACCGGGCCTTCAGGGGGTTTTTCAAGGACTACCTCGAAAACCGCGTTTTCTACCAGAGACAGGATGGAAGGGGACAACCCTGCCCCGGATTTGCCTCCAGGCCCTGACGCGCAGGAGAGCAGTAACACCGCAAAAGCGGCCGCGAAGGCCAGACTATTTTTTTTCATACAATTCCTTCCTAAAATTTTTCTATTTTCCATATTATGCTTTATTATAGTACATTTTAGGAATTCTTTCATAGATTTCGTGGAGTTTGTGCAATAAAGGATGATGGCCTACCCTATGGGTTAATTGCATGGTATAACTGTTATATGAATATCAATGTAGATACTATCCGCGCCTTCTTTTCAGGCGACCGCTATGCCGCCGCTGCGGGCATAACCATCGACACGGTCCGGGAAGACCGGGTTGAGTGCAGTATGGAGATTAAGGACATGCACCGGAATGCCGGAGGCGCGGTTCAGGGCGGCGCTATCTTCACCCTCGCTGATTTGGCCTTCGCGGTCCATTCCAACCTGGACCTGGCCCTGGGCGCCGGCAAGGGTATCACCGTGGGCCAGTCATGCAGCATCTCCTACCTCAAGAGCACCAGGGGAAAGCGCCTTACCGCCGAATCGGCCTGCCTTTCCAAAGGCAGAACCATATCGGTTTACCGCATTTGCGTCAGGGACGATCTGGGAGCCGCCATTGCCGAGATGCTCTGCAACGCCTGCCAGACCTGGAGGGAACCCCCTCAGGGTCCGGCAGGCGCTTAATGGTGAAGAGGCTTTTTACCCTGCTAATCCCGCAATATCAGTTTCTGGCCTTCGTTTAACTCAAGGGGCTCATCAAGGACCAGGGTGTTTCCTTCAGCCTTGAAACTCAGTTTTTCCTCCCTAAGGCTGATATCCTTAATACCGGTCCATCCCAGGCGGATGCGTTTGAGGGACTGTGTTCCGTAGAGTACGCTCAGGATGCCTGTTTTCCCTTTTTGTTCAAAAACGCCCCATGCTTTATCCAGGGACCAGAAATATTTTCCTTCCTTCAAAGGGGCAAACCCTATCTCCTCTTTGGTCATGTCGTAGGAAAAGCCCGAATAGGCAAGCAGCAGCGCGTAAGAGGCCATGCTCCTGGCATAATTGCTGCCGCACTCCATTTCGTTCCAGGGGTTCCGGTTTTCTCCTGTATAGCGGTTACGGATTCCAGCTACAATATCCAGCCCTTCTTTTTCCAGCCCTTCCTGGATCATGTGGATTGCCGCCTGATACTCGAATCCGTGCATACATTCCTCGGCATACGGCAGGGGGATAACAGGCTTGCATGTTTTATCCGGCCATTCGCATATCAGCGTTCCGGCCTCGTCATTAAGCCCGTAAATGCGGCAGGGATTAAAGTGAAAGCGCAGGCTCGGTTTGTAGTTGTACTTGTAAATCGCTTTTAAGGCGCTTTTTACTTTTGCCGAATCGAATATCCCGCCAAGGCCCACAAGGTTCGCGTGCCACTGGGCCATAACCTGATCGATTTCACATCCTTCGGCGTATTGATATTTAATCTCCGAGGCCTCATCGTTCCAATACGCCTGAACAACCGTATCACCAGTAAGGGTGGCGTTGTCTTCAAAGGATTTAATAAGATCCTTGTTTTTAAGATCAACCTGCTGGATGAAATATTCCCCGTTGTACAGGTTTTTATCCGACCATGCCCTGCCTTTCTCAAACAGATCCAGGTACTCCCGGGCGTCTTTGTCTCCCATGGCTTCGGCCATTTCCGAAGCCGCTTTGAGAGCCGCCAGGTAGAATCCCTGAAGCCATGAGTTGGGGCCGAAGAGTTCCATGTCCAGGGTATGGTGCTGTCTCCCCCGCATAACCCCGCTTTTTTCCGCGTCCCAGCGATCCTTGTTTTGGGGGGACCAGGCGAA
>JAITEW010000062.1 GCA_031281855.1 Treponema sp. | reverse complement strand
CCTTCCGCTTTGTATGACTTCAAGGCAGCGCCGCTCTATATCGCCGCTCCAGTTTTCAGGCATAACACGGGAAAACAAATCCCCCAGCGGGAGGCCGGCCATTTCCTGTATGTCGCTGTACCCCAGGAACCCTGCGGTTTTTTCGCTGCCCAAAAGGAAGCGGAGATCCAGATCCAGCATAAAGGTGATCCCAGGGGTGTTTTTAAGGAGCGAATGCTCGTTCTTTTTGATAGACGACAGGAGATCGTTGGCAAGAACCTGGGAGATAACGCCGGTTTCTCCGGGCTGGTCGGCAAGGGAATCGTAGAACCCGCCGCGGCCGCTCCGTGTACGGAGAAGTTCGCCGTAGGAATTTTCAAAACGGTACTTCCGCACCCTGTCCGCGATGCGCACGAAAGGCAGATAGATAAGGAAACTCACCGCGAGGTTGAAGATCTGCATAAGGCTGCCCGCAACGGAACCCGAGGCCACGAAGCCGGAGATGATCACCGGCGTGGTCCACACCGCTTCTGTGCCGGATACCGGGAGCAGGCCCAGCTTTACAGCGCCCCAGGAAATTACCGTCAGCACCAGGGGAACCGTTATAAAGGGAAAGATATAAACCGGGTTCAGCACAATGGGAATTCCGAAAAGCATAGTTTCGTTGATGTTGAAGATCCCCGGAACCAGCGAGATCTGCGCGATATGCCGCATGCCGGTTTTTCTTCTGACGGTGAAAAAGGCGGCAAGCAGGGCCAGGGTAGAGCCGGCGCCGCCTATAGTAACATAGGTGTCAAAGAAGGTTTTGGTAAAAACATAAGGAGGCGCCAGCCCCGCTGCAATAGCCTGGGTATTCGCTTCCATAGCCGGAACATACAGTTCGTTCATTACCGGCTCCAGGGCGTTGGAACCGTGGATTCCGAAGAACCAGAGCACGTGGCGCATCAGGTTGAACAGCAGGGCGGTAAGGAGGGAATTGCCCAGGCCCTTAAAGGGGAGGGATATAAAACTGTATATAAAAGCGTGAATATCTTTTACGCCCAGAAGCAATATGATAATTTTGAAAGCCCCGAAAACGCTGAGGCAGAGGAAAGCCGGTACAATGGCGGAAAACACGTAGGTCATAGTCGTTCCCGCTTCTTCGGAGTAGAAACGTATCCTGAGAGCGGGAATCCGGTAGAAGAAGAGGAAGAGCTCCGTTGAAATGAAAGATACCGTAATAGCCAGGAAGAGGCCGTTGACCCCAACCCAGTTATACGGAATAGCCCAGTCAGCAGAGGAAGATTCTATAAGCAGGAAAAGGGAGCAGAACGCGAGGAGCCCCGATATAACCGGGTGCGCCGCATTGGCGGGGTTTTTGAGGTTGTACCGTTCGCCGATGCTGTAGCCAATGGCAAAGGCCATTACCGGAGAAAGGACAGCCAGGGTCCCGTTCCAGATATAGCTTCCGAAAGTACGCCAGCCTTCGCCGAAGATCGCCATCATGAAAACCTGGTACTTTGGAACCGGGAAATTGTTGATAAGGACAGCAGCCGCACCGGCAAGGACCACCGGCAGCGTCAGCGTCAGTGCGTTCCGGGTTATGCTTAATTTTTCGGAATTTGCTATTTTTATCCAAAACAATGAAACATTTTTTTTACTTTTTGGCATTTTTTCTGCTAAATCCAATATATAACTCCCATGATGCCCAATCGATCAGATGCAACCCGATTATATTATACTATAAATCAGAATCATGGCTATTACAATATTTCAGCGTTTTGGACAGGAAGGTAGTTCCGCAGTTTTGCCAGCACGTCCGTAAGCTCCAGGGGCTTCCCTACATGATCGTTCATCCCTGCAGCCAGGCATTTTTCAACATCTTCCCGGAATACGTTGGCGGTCATTGCGACAATGGGAACCCTCTGCCGGTGTTCCGCGGATTCTTTCCTCCGCTCTTCCTCGAAGGCGCGGATTCTGCGGGTAGCTTCGTAGCCGTCCATTTCGGGCATCTGCACATCCATGAAGATCATGTCGTATTTGTCAGGCCCTGCCAGGAACATGGCTACAGCAGCCTTGCCGTTTTCGGCGCATTCGATGGAAAGCCCGGTGGGCTCCAGGAGGGCAAGGACAATTTCCCGGTTAATATCCACGTCTTCTGCCAGGAGTATCGAGAAGCCGTCAAAACGGTCTGCCTTCTCCTGCCGGTTTTCCTCACCCGCTGCAGCGGGGATTTCGGGACCCTGCGATTCTCCCTGGCCTTTCCCGGCTTGTACGGTAAAAGCGAACGTGGAACCTTTCCCCAGTTCCGATTCGATCCAGATCCGGCCGCCCATCATATCAACGATGCGTTTTGAAATAGCCAGCCCCAGCCCGGTGCCGCCGAATTTGCGGGAAGTGCCGCTTTCGGCCTGTTCAAAAGAAGTAAAAAGCCGTGACTGCTGCTCGGGGCTTATGCCGATACCGGTGTCGGTTACTTCAATCTGAATTACGCAGCGATCCTGTTCCTCTTCTATCAGCTTTGCCGCAAGAGCGATGGAACCGCCTTCGGGGGTGAATTTGACCGCGTTGGAAAGGAGGTTGGTTATTACCTGGGCCAGGCGCTGATCGTCGCCAGTGAGGAATTGGGGAATACGCTCGCCGATAGCGACCGTGAAATTCTGTTTCCGTTCCTCTACCCTGAAGTTGATAACATTCACCACTTTCCGGATCATACGCTCGAAATCGAAATCGACATAAGAGAGTTCCAGTTTGTTGGCTTCGATTTTGGACATGTCCAGAATGTCGTTAATGACCCCCAGGAGGTGGGACGAAGCGTCTTCGATTTTTTTGAGGCAGTAATCCTTCCGCTCAGGGTCCTCCGCGTTCCTGGCAATAGCGGTCATGCCGATAATGGCGTTCATAGGGGTCCGCATCTCGTGGCTCATGTTGGCCAGGAAGGCCCCTTTGGCTTCGCTGGCCATAAGGGCCGCTTCCCGGGCCCTGGAGAGCTCCGTCACATCGTTCATCACCACCACCACGCCCCGGCAGGACCCGTCCTGTTCCGCAGCGGGGCTTATGATGATCTGAAAAACCATCCCCTCGCCGTTGCGGAGCGCCGCCTTTTCCTGGTAATCCTCTGCTTCCCGGGAATCCATTACGTTCCTGCACCGCGCCTCTGTGGCCGCTATCCATTCACCGGTCATAGTCCCGGCGAAGAGCGTGCTGAAAGAATAGCCCACCATTTCCCTCATATCGGCGTACCCTAAAAGGGAAACGGTTCTTTCGCTTCCAAGGATAAAATTCATGTTCAGGTCCAGCATAAACGTTATCCCCGGGGTGTTTTTAAGCAGCAGCCTGTTGTAAAAGTTGGAAAGCTCCTTGGCAGCCTCGTTGGTGTCCCGCATGCGCTCGGTCTGCTCGTGCATGATAGAAAGGGCGCGGTAATCGCGTTCGAGTTTTTTGTACTGCCTTGAAAGCCGGGCCAGCTCTTTTTCCGGAGTATCGGACATTGAGTTCCCTTAGAACATGCAGAACGTTATCGAGCAGTTATGGAAGCGGTTGGATACCCCTCCCCCTCCTCCCTCCCCGTAACGTGTAGGGCATATTTCCCCAAGGCAGTAAGCGCCTGCAAGGTTTATCCCGGACGGCAGCATTTCGGCCAGGATCGTGCCTTCAGCGCCGGAATCGTTCCCAAGGATCATGGCCCTGCCGCAGCAGGTTATGCAGAGTATGGCCGAATACCCGTGGTCTTTCCCGGCAGTTTCGTCCAGGAGGCGCTGCATGGACTCCCGGCACGCGGCCATTACGTCCTTCTTGCTTACCAGGCAGATGTTGGCCAGGGTCCCGGTAGGCACGTCGCCGAAGAAGGTCCCCGATCCTTCGGCCAGGTTGAGGGACTGGATGTGCCGCATCAAGGGAGTCTCGTCGCCCCCTTCCTGGGTGAGCATCATGGGATAGGAATTGAACGCCAAAAGGGCGTCAGGGACATCGGTTTTAAGGCCGAAGCCTTCCAGGTATTGGACCAGGGTTTCGTCCCCTACTTTGTAAACCTTGTTGCCTTCCGCTTCCACCACCCTGCGTATGCGTTCCGCGAACCGGGAGGTTACGTGCCGCAGCGAGAAAACAGGCTTTACGTTTCCCCACACAGAGACCAGGACCATGGAGTCCTTGTACTCATTCCCGGAAAAGAAGGTCCTGGCCCGTTGATAGTCGTAATCATCGGAACACACGCCCCCGATAACCGGGACCCCCTGGGCCGCGGCTGAAAGGATCTCCGGGTATTTGTCCCCTGAATAGGGCATCCCTGAGGGGCAGAAGGCGAAGATCAGCCCCGGTTTGGAGCCGTACCCGTCGCCGGCGCGGGATACCGACGTTTTGCAGGCTTCCGCGATTTTGGCCCCATAGCCGTCCCCGGAAAGGGGGAGGGAAACAGCAGGGGAAAAGAAGCAGTCTTCGGCAGTCAGAACCAGGAGGGTAAGAGCCCCTTCGTGGTGCCCCTTGTTTTCCAGTATTGCCAGGCTGGTCATTCCCGCAATGTCGATGCCCAGCAGTTCCCTGAGCTCCCCGGTTACCGCCGCTCCGTCGCAGTCGGCGTCGCAAAAGAGGATGCCTATAGCGTGTTTCTTTAACGCGAGTTTTTCTTTGACAGAAGCCGCCAACTGCCTGGCAGCTTCTTCCGGATCGTCCAGTTCGTAACAGATAGCCGATGCGCTTTGCATTATTTTATCCTCCTCTTTTTAGTTCCCTGTGCGTTTTATGAATGATAAGTATACTAGCATGTTGTGGTGAGTATGGGTATAGAGTGTCTAAAAAATGCGGTTAATTATTCTACGGCACAATCGTGGT
>JAITEW010000031.1 GCA_031281855.1 Treponema sp. | reverse complement strand
TTTCTCGGGACCGCAGGGGAAGCCAGGCGCCGAATAAGCGAAATACAGAATGGCTATTTTGGAAGGGGGGCAAGGGTAAGATGATAGCCCATGGATCGCGCAACTTTATCAAAGGTACTGATGCGCGGATCGCCTCCTTTCACAAAGGAGCGGTACAAGCCGGCGCGATCAACGCCGGTGTCACGGGAGACCGCCAGCATACCCCGCGCTTTGGCCGCAACGCCCAAGGCGTGGGCAAGCAGGCTGGGATCAGTATCGGTTTCCGCTTTGACAATAGAAGCCTCGACAAACGCCTGTATATCTTCCTCGGTCTTGAGTTCCTCATAAATGTCCCATTTGGTTGTTTTCATTTCTTCTCCTCTATTTCTTTTGCCAACGGTAACGCACAGGTGACAGTCACCAATACTCGTCTGTAATTCCGTAATCAGGCTACGGCCCTGCGGGGCGGAATTCCCCGCCCCGCAGGGCCGTAGCCATATGCATAATGTTTTATACCTTCCTGTTGTATATAATATACCTATAGGAGATTTAAAATGCAAAATACAAATCGCAGCAGCAACTTTGGGTTAGGCGTTTCGGTTCTCGTTGTCCTTCTTTTTGCGGTAACCGTGTTTTCCTGCGCCGGCGGCGCGCCGGCCGGAGCCGTGTCTTTTGGCGATATCCGGGGCAGGGAGTGGATCCTTGCTGAGGTAAAAGGCGCTTCCCCTGTGGTATTGGACAGGCAGAAGCTTGGGGCCGGCGGCCTGGGGGATGTGTATACTATCAAATTTGACGCCGAACTGGTGAGCGGCAAAGGGGCCCCTAATCTCTACCGCGGCCCCTATACCCTGGGAGAAGGCAGGGCCCTTACTATCGGCAGCGTGGCCGGTACCCTTATGGCGGCTATAAATGAGCCGGAAGATCTCAAGGAATCCGAATACTACGCCTACCTGGGCGGCGTCAGCAGATGGGATCTCAAAAAAGACCGGCTGGAGCTTTACTCCAAAGACCGGTCCGGCGCCGAAGCGGTATTGGTCTTTGACCCCAGGTAATTGAGCTTGTTCCGAAAACTGAAGTTTTGGAACAGCCCCGGTTGATCTTTTGGCTAAATCTGCCTGCTAAGACCTAAAGGGAGAGAGGATCCATCACGGGTCTGGCAGGTGTTTTTTTTGTTTTTTGTTCTTTGATTTTTGTATATTGAACTTTTTTTGCGACAATCCCTGTTTTGATGTTGACAATCGGGCCAATATATAACTAATTTAGTAATATATTGGCCCGGGGGTTGTTATTCGGTGTTACCGAATTAGCAGCCTACAAAACCTGGGCCTGCGACTACTTTAGGAGTATCTATAGTATGAAAAAACTTGTTGTTTTCGGGACAGCCCTGCTGCTTTGCGCATCTGCGGCTTTCGCCACGAATTTCACCCCTAGTATCGGTATCGGCACTCAGGCTAGTATCGATATCGTTCATTCTGAAATTGGATCTCTGGAAGATACGGACAGTTTTGGCAATTGGAGCGGCTTCCTTTTTCTCGACGCCGTTTTTGCTGAGCTTGATGTCAGTATTGGCCGTTATTCCTATCCCGGCGATTTAAACGGGATCAATATGGGATTCGGTATCTACGGTAAATATCCTATTGCCCTGGGGTCCAGGTTCTCCCTCTTCCCTATGCTGGGTGTGGATTACCAGCTCATGCTTTCTGCAAACCATGACGACACTTCCCTTTCGGGCAATGCCAAAGATGACGTAAGGGATAAATTCAACGCTTTCCGGATCAAAGCTGGCCTTGGCGGAGATTTTTCTCTGACTGAAGCTCTGTACCTCAGGGGAGAGTTCCTCTGGGGTTTCAAGTTCAAGAGCCAAGGTGAAAGGGATCTTGTTGACGCTTATGATAAATTAGGCATTGATGCCAGTATCGTTACCCATGGTCCTACCTTTAAAATCGGCCTGGGCTACAAAATTTAAAACCGCAGGGTATTTTTTCTCCTTAGCGTCCTGGTCTTCTTAGCGGATCAGGGCGCTTTTTTATATCCCGAATGTGTATACTGCCTGAATGTTTCACGTGAAACATTCAGGTTTGAAAACAGCTTCTGCTATATCAGAATATACATCCCTGTGTTGATCTGCGTTGATCCGTCATTCTCATTTTTTTCGTTTATTCCGCCGGTATGTTGCTTTATCAGATTTTCTATAGAAAGGCCTGTAAGGCTTTTTAGTTCTTCAGGGTCTCCCATAAGGCCGTTGGCCGCCCTTATTTTAGAAGAAAGGGCGCCTTTTGCGGCTTTTGGTATCATCACTATCCCGTTGTAGGACAGGGACGCGACAGCCTCCATATCCTGAGAGGTTACATCGGAAGCGAAGATAACGCAGCCGTTGACCGTAAGGGCGATTTTTTCACCTTTTTCTGCCATACCGGCAAGTTGTTCCCTGGAGATATGTTCCATCCCGTTTATCGTATAAGGGTGGCCTTCAAACACGGAGTACGACGCGGCTTTGCCGGTTTTCCTGAATATCGCCGCGGCTTTAACCCCCAAGCTCGCCTCTCCGCTGACGATTATTGATTCCAGGGACTCCAGAGCCGCAAGGCTCTTGTCTTCTACCGTGAGGCAGCCGTTAACGTAGATTTTCGGGCCATAGAGGGCGGCTTCGCCGGGGCCGAGGTTGAGATCCCCGGTGATTTCATAACCGTCAGGGACAAGGGTTTTGGATTCGGCGCTGAAAAGACCACTGTAGGTATCGTACAGGGACCGGTATGTAAAGAGCGAGGAGCAGGTAATGACAAGCCCCGCCTTTTCGGCCTGTGCAAGGGGTTCTCCTTCCAGGGCTCTGATCTCCCCTGATACCCAGACGTTCTTTTCTCCTTTGGGAATTAGGGCCATAAGTGCTTCAGCCGAATAATCCCCCAATACGGGCCAGGCGTTATCAGGGTATCCTTTTGTATTTCCCTTGATCTTGGTAAGGCTTCCGGCAGCGGACAGGGGGTAATAGACGGTTCCTGTGGTGATGACGCCTTCAGTATTGCCCAGGCTTTTTACGCCATCGCCTTTGATGATAAGATTTCCCTGGACAATGATGAATTTGTCCTTGAAATCACCGGAACCGTCAATCACGGTATTCCCGTTCAGGAAGACGATCTCCCCCCGGACATCCTGTACCTGGGAATTGCCGCAGTTGATACTGCTACCCTTGGCCGCCAGTTTGGCGCTGATTTCGCTTGAGGCAATCATATAACCGCAGTTCATACTTATGCTCTCGTAGCGATCAAAAATCCCTTCCCTGTCCCTGATAAGGCAGGCGAAGCCGCAGTTGAGCTTTAAGCTCTTCTTTTTTTCTTCTTTTTCCTCAGTGTTCATTTGGTTCTCCTTGTTCCAAAAATTGCCGCATGAGCCCTATGGCTTTCCGCAGCCTGGTCCGCACCGTTGCAGGCGGAAGGGCCATGGCCTTTCCGATTTCCGTTGAGTTCATGCCTTCAAAGTACTTCCGCCGTACCGGTTCCCGCAGGGCCGGCGGAAGCTGTTCCAGCAGAATTGCGGCAACAGCGCTGTCTATAGGGCCGGCTTCGTGTTTGTCTAAGCTAACATAATCGGTCAGCTCGGCAAAACGTTTTTCCCGGCGTTTTATGTCGATTACCGCGTTCCGGGCCGAGGCGTAAAGCCAGGCCTTCATGGCGGGTTCGGGCATGTTTTCCAGGACTCCGGCATTGACGAGCGCTCCTGTAAAAGCCTGGGCCACCCCGTCCCGGGCCGCCTCTTCGTCCCGGGAAAAGGCGGTCATAGCCTTTACCATATCTTTGCCGTACTCCTTAAAAGCAGCCGTAATTAACACTTTTAAACACCTTTAACCAGCCCTCTATAATAAGACGGTTGAAACCCCTCAAGTGTTTGCGGGAATGTGAAAAAAGTTACTAAACTTGGTAATGAGAGATCATTCCTCATCACGCGGCGCGCGCCGTTCCGCCTTCATGAGGCCCCGCCGCTTTTTCGTCTTGAGCCGTTCTTCCCTGGCTGCGCGGCTGGGTTTGGTGGGATGGCGGCGTTTGGGGAGCCTTGCGGCGCAGGCGATAACGGCTTCCATACGGGCGTAGGCTCGCTCCAGGTTAACGCGCTGGGAACGTTCTTCGCTTGAGGCGATGACCAGTTCCCCTTCGCCGGTGACGCGGGAAGCCAGGGTTTGCTTAAGGCGGGCCAGTTCGGCGTCCGCGAGGCCCGCAAGGTCGTCCAGGCGGACGCGCAAGGTTACTTTGGTGTTGACCTTGTTGACGTTCTGTCCGCCCGGACCGCCTGAACGGGAAAAGTCCGCCTGCGCCGCGGCGCGGATGGATTGGTGTAAAAGAAAGGCGTCCATTATTTTAGCAGCTTTATGCCTGATTTTGCGGCGGCTTCGTGCAGGTCTTCGTCCAGGGTAGCGAGAAGGGCTTTTTTGCGTCCCGCCAGTTCCAGGTACGCGGCGTCATAGGCACTGAGATCGTAGTCATTGGACAGACGCAGCAACTTTTCCGTATAAGCGCTTCCCGGTATGGAATCGGTTGTCAAACGTATAGCCGTCAATTTTGGGAAAAAATTCAAGAGCTCATCATAGGTATAGCGTTTACGCCGTAGTAAATTTTTGAAGATATTTGCTATTTCATACCACAACAATTGCGGTACAAAAATGTCTTCCGTCTCTTTTATATCGGAAAGAAATTTGTCAATTTTTTGACTGTTTTCATCTGGAATAATTAACGCAGCTACAAAAGAAGAATCAAACACATAGGTCATTAGGGTCTTCCTTCTTCAATAGCCTTGCGGACATTAAAAGAACCCGGCTCACCCTTGTAGAGTTTTCGCATTTCCTTTAACTGCTCAAACGCATCCTGCCGGGTCATCTCCGGCTCGTCCCTAAAAGGGACGATTTTCGCTATGGGTTTTCCTCGTTTGGTAATGACGAAATCTTTACCGTTCTGAACTTCCTCAATAATTTGCGAAAAATGGGTTTTAGCCTCAAAGGTTCCTATGTCCATGATTGACCTCTATAAACCAGCTTAACAGACTGGTTAAATAAGATCAAGAAATCGCGTTACCGCAGAGAGAACAGCCTCACCCAACCGCCTGTTTGAGTTCTTCCACTTTGTCGGTTTTTTCCCAACTGAACTCGGCCCGGCCAAAATGGCCGTAGCTGGCGGTTTTCAGGTAGATTGGACGGCGGAGATCCAGGGTCTTGATGATCCCCGCGGGGCTGAGGTCAAAGACTTTCTTTACCGCGTCTTCAATGCGCTGCTCATCGGCCTTCGCGGTGCCGAAGGTGTCTACCATTACCGATACCGGGAAGGGGACGCCGATGGCGTATGCCAGTTCTACCTCGCAGCGTTCTGCGAGTTTTGCGGCTACCACGTTTTTGGCCACATAGCGGGCGGCGTAAGCGGCTGAACGGTCCACCTTGGTGGGGTCTTTGCCGGAAAAAGCGCCGCCGCCGTGGCGGCCCATGCCGCCGTAGGTGTCCACGATGATCTTGCGGCCTGTGAGGCCCGTGTCGCCGAAGGGGCCGCCTACTACGAAACGGCCTGTGGGGTTGATGTAGTATTTGGTCTTTTTGTCCAAAAGGCCCGTAGGCTCCAGAATGGGTTTTATAATCTGCTCGATAATGCCCGATTCCAGGTCTTTGTAACTGACATCAGGATCGTGCTGATGCGAGACCACCACCGCGTCGATGCGGACCGGTTTATGGCCTTCGTACTCCACTGTCACCTGGCTCTTGGCATCAGGGCGGAGCCATTTGACGGCGTTGCTTTTGCGCAGTTTTGCCGCCTGGATAAGGATTTTGTGGGCCAATGTGATAGGCAGGGGCATAAGCTCTTTGGTTTCGTTGCAGGCGAAACCGAACATCATGCCCTGGTCCCCGGCGCCCTGCAGGCCTTTGTACTTTTTTAAGCCTGTGCCGGAAACCCCCTGGCTGATGTCCGGCGACTGGCTGTGGATCATGTCCAGTACCGCCATGGACTGGCAGTCCAGCCCGTATGCGGGGTCGGTGTAGCCGATATTTTTGACCACCTCCCGGACCACTTCCTGAAAATCCACGAAGGTCTTGGTAGTGATCTCGCCGCCCACGAGGACCAGGGAAGTGGAAGCAAAGGTTTCACAGGCGACCCGGCTTTGGGGATCGTCCCTGATGCATGCGTCCAGAATCGCATCGGATACCTGATCGCAGAGTTTATCCGGATGCCCTTCTCCGACTGATTCAGAAGTAAAAAAATAATGCCGCTCTTTCATAGTAAAACCTTTGCCTCCTTTGGCTGTTTGTGTTAAAGCGAATCGGCTAGTTTTTTGAGTCCGTTTTCCGTGGCTGTTTTGCCTTTTTTGTTGTATACGTATGCTACACCATCGAGGCTGTCCTTGATGGCTTTCCTCGAAACAGGATTGGCCAGGTTCTTTTCAAGATCCACAATCCTAAGCTCCATTCCCGGCTCGATAAGGTCGGGATCAACGATGTTGCTGTCGGACGCCATCATGATCAACGGGAAATAGAAGCCGTTATTGGGGCCCGCCTCGCCGACCCCGGTAAGGGAGCCGTAATACCTCCGGGTAATGTCGGAAAGGGTATCCTTCGCTACAACGGTGTAGTCCTGTGCGCCCTCAAAAATGAGGAGGCTACGATAGGTATCGTAGATTTGATCCAGAGCATCGTTGACTTTTTCCTGAGTTACTTCCCCTTCAATTGCAGGAACCGGGCCGGGAACGGTTTTGCAAGACAGGGCCGCAAAAGCCGTAACCACAACCATA
>JAITEW010000375.1 GCA_031281855.1 Treponema sp. | reverse complement strand
TGCCGATGCCCGAGGTGACAGATATCCCAACCTCAAAAAGGCCCTTTCCTATATCAATGAAAACCTGCACAAGCCTCTGCAACTTTCAGAAGTGGCCTCTTTTGCACAGGTTTCCGAATCCCATCTTAGTAGCAATTTTAAACAAAAAATGGGCTTAAGCTTTGTCACCTATGTACATCGATTAAAGATAAAAGAAGCAAAGCATCTTCTGGAACAGGGAGAGTTAGTATACAAGGTGTCGGAGCGTCTTGGCTATGAAAGTCCAAGTTACTTTTCCAAGGTATTTAAAAAACAGGAGGGGGTATCGCCAGAGCAGTACCAGCGGCAAAAAACTGGCTCATGATTCTATAATTCAAGGAGTTTTGATATGCTTTTTCCTTTTCTGAATGAACCCATAGCGGATTGCCCTGCCAAGGCGTCCTCCGTGATACGGGGTGACAATTATCGTTTTACCATCCTTACCGATCGGCTTATCCGCATTGAGTGGGATGAAGAAAACCGTTTTGAGGAAAGGCCGACCCGTATGGTCGCAAACAGGGATTTCCCTTCGCCTTCTTTTGTTGTTACCGAAGACAGCGGAAAGCTGGAAATTCGCACGGATTATTTTGAACTTCATTACCGGAAAGGATCTTTTAGCCCTTATTCTCTTTCTATCGACATACTGGGAGCTTATTCAAATCACGACAACACCTGGCGTTTCGGCAGCATACCGGAAACCCTAAAGGGCACAAAAGAAACTCTGGACAGGGTGAACGGATCGGTTGAGCTTGACGAGGGGGTCTGTTCAAAAAGGGGTTACGCAATTCTGGATGATTCCGTCTCCCCTTTGATACGGGAAGACGGATGGATAGAGCCCAGGCGCCAGGGGGTAACAGATATTTATTACTTCGGCTATGGCCATGATTACCGCGCATGTATCAGGGATTTTTACCGCCTTACAGGAGCGCCGCCTTTTCTGCCCCGCTTCAGCCTGGGCAACTGGTGGAGCCGCTATTACGCCTACACCCAGGATGAATACAAGGCTCTTATGACCCGTTTCCTTGCCCAGGATCTCCCCTTTACCGTTTCGGTACTTGACATGGACTGGCATATTACAAAAGTCAAAGAGCGTTATGGCAGAGGCTGGACAGGCTATACCTGGAACAGGGAACTTTTCCCGGATCCCGGCGCTTTTCTTTTCTGGCTGCATGAACACGGGTTTAAGGTCACCCTTAATCTTCACCCTGCGGATGGGATAAAAGCTTATGAAAAGCCCTACAAAAACATGGCAAACGCCCTTGGCATAGACACGAAAAAGGAAGATCCGATTCCTTTTGATATTTCCGACAGAAATTTCATGGCCGCATACTTCAAGTACCTCCATCATCCCCTGGAAGAAGAGGGGGTTGACTTCTGGTGGCTGGACTGGCAGTCAGGAGGTTTAAGTTTCGCCGAGGGTTTCGATCCCTTATGGATGCTGAATCATTACCATAGTCTTGACAGCGGGCGGAAGGGAAAACGGCCCCTGATCTTTTCGCGCTATTCGGGACCGGGCAGCCACCGTTACCCTGTTGGTTTTTCCGGCGATACTCATATTACCTGGGAGTCTCTGCGGTTCCAGCCTTATTTTACCGCTACTGCCAGCAACATCGGTTATACCTTCTGGAGCCATGATATAGGCGGCCATATGCGGGGGATAAAGGATCCGGAACTCATGGTACGATGGCTCCAGTTCGGCGTCTTTTCCCCCATTAACAGACTGCACAGCAGCAGCAGCCCCTTTACATCAAAAGAACCCTGGAACTACGGTGAAAGCGCCGAAAAGGCCATGGGGATATTCCTGCGTTTACGGCACAGCCTTATTCCCTATCTTTATACCATGAGCCGCCGTTGCACTGTAGAGTACAAACCCCTGATAGAACCTATGTACTATTCCCATCCGGAAAGCAGCGAAGCCTATACCCATGGCAACCAGTACTGGCTGGGCAGCGAAATGCTGGTCGTTCCGGTTACCGAAAAGTCTTCCGCCGTAACACTAAAAGCGCCGGTGGAAGCGTGGCTGCCCCCGGGAAAGTGGCTGGATTTTTTTTCAGGTCTTGTATACCACGGCGGCAAAACAATAAGGCTGTGGCGCGGTCTTAACGAGGCTCCTGTCTTTATAAAAGAAGGAGGAATAATCCCCCTTGCCATCCTAAAACCGGGTAGTAACAGTACGGAAAATCCTGAAACGCTTAAGCTGATCGTTTTCCCCGTGGCGCCAGGCCGTTTCACGCTCTACGAAGATGAAGGGGAAGGCAACGATTGGAAAACGGGCCGCTTTGCGGAGACGATCATTACGTGGGAGACAGGGGAAGACGGCGGGCGCCTGAGTGTTGAGCCTGCCGGCGACATCTCTGTGCTTCCCGCAAAGCGTACTTATTGCCTGGTTTTTAAGGGTGTCTGCCGGGATTCCGGCAAAGGGGCCTGCCATTTTATTTCCAGCGGCATAGACGAAATAATTTACGGCCGGTATTGCGAAAACACAAGAAGCCTGGAATTGCGGCTTCCCGAACTGGGCGGCGGCCAAAGTTTTGTCCTTGAATGTCCCCCCTTTGAGGAGGCGAACGCCTTCTCCGGCCTTGAAAAGCGTTTCTTTGCCGCTTTGCATGAAATGTCCATTCCCTTTGATCAAAAAGACACCCTGTACCGCCTTGTCAGGGAAGCCGCCGCAAAGGGATTTAACGGAGATGAGGGCAAGTACAATCTTACTTCTCTAATCGTCAGCCTCCAGACCATGGTCGCGGATAAAGATGTTCTGAGCGTATTGACTGAAATTATCTGCGCCTAGTCCGGATAAAGCGGAGGATTACTGCCCCCGAAATCCCGGTGTCCTCCTTTGTCAAGCGCAGCCGGTAAAGCGAATCCTTCTTCCAGTCGCTGCGGATCTTTTCATCCCTAAGGGTTATCTTTTCCAGTTCCGTTTTAAAACCCGGCCCGTACTCCATCCACACCTTCCCGCTCAACAGAACCCGGCCTTCGGCCAGGCCGGGTCTTTGGTAACAGAGAAAATTCAAGGTCAGCGGCGCTTTGAGCTCTTTAAGGCGGTAGCGATCCTCTACGGAGAGGCTTTCCCCGTGTTTGAAAACAAAGCTCCGCCGGTAACTTTTTATCCCCGCTTCGCCGGGGTAAGCGCCGGCCATATCCAGGCTCAGGCGGGTCGTCCCGCCGCCGCTTTCAAGGTCCGGTTCCCCGGCCCGGTATTCCGTTCCGGGAAGCTGATCCGCCCCGTTGATGGTCGGCGTGTTGTGGTAACAGGACCGCATGGTCCAAAGAGTGTAGCGATCCTCGTTAAACGTGGACTTGGTGTAAGTTTCCACCCCCGCGTCCACCAGCACGGGGACGCTGTCGCAATAGAGCAGAAAATTCCCGATGTCGTTGTGGTTATGACTCTCCCCGTTGGTTCCCCCCTTGGCGGAGAAGAACAGGCCCTCCAGGCTGTCGGCCTTGTCCCGGGCGCAGAGAACCTGGATTCCCCCGAACCAGCTTAGTTCCGGGGCGCGGAAGGCCCTCTTCTCCTCCCGGGGTGAGGGATAAAAAATGTTGGCAAGCTGGCGGTACAGGTTCCAGGCGCCTCCCGAAAGCTTCGAGCCATTCCCGGAGACGCCGTATCCGTTTTTCCGAAGATGGGCCAGCATATCCAGGAGGGATTCGTCCCCGGTGCGCCTCCCGGTCCGTTCGAGCAGATCCACGGGGACGGAGACCGAAGGCGGGGCGTCGGCGTAGTTCACGTAATAGTCCCGCCCAATGTAGACTTTGGAGATATAGGCCGCCATATTCCGGATCTTGGCGGACCGGTAGAGGTAGTCCACGCCGGTAACCTGGCCCAACTCCTCGATAAAGTCCAGAACGGAAGCCCCGGCCACCCCGAAGTAGCTGGGCCCCTCGTCGCAACCCCCGTCTTCGGCGTAAAAGTGGAGGAAGCGGTTAAGGCTGCGGATCGTCTTGGCCGCCCCCCGGGTATACTGTTTGAAACTTCCGGCAAAGACCAGGTAACACACCAGCACGTTGGAGTTGATCCAGGGGTTCCAGTTGTTCACCGGCCTGTCGTGATCCAGGCCCATCCACTCAAAATCATCGCGGGCCAGGTAGGGGCCGAGGATGCGGCGTTCAAGCTCCAGCTCCATGCGCCGCTTTACCAGGGGGGAAAGGGCGCCGATGGCGTTCCCCAGGAAATAGTACACCCAGGAAAGAAGGGAGCCGGTCTCCGCGGCAAAGAGGTCGATGTAGATATCCCGGGTAAGATCCGGCAGTTCCCTGAGGGGCGCCGGGCCTATTCTGCCCGGCCTGCGGGAGGGGGAAGCCGCGGCGCGGCGGTCATGGTTGATGTGGGCGGGGACTACCCAGGAACTCTCCTCGCAGATAAGCCAGATCCCATTGATAATATCGTCCAGGTACTCCCCCCTGCCCTCGATACATTCCCCCAGGGTCAGGTAAAACAGATCCCTGCGGCGCTGGAAACACCGGCTCTCGTAGCGGGTCCGGTTGCCGTTGCGGTAGAAATCCAGATAAAAAACCGCCGGAAGGCTCTGCCATTCCTTGCCCTTGAGTTTCCGCGCTTCTTCAAGACAGCGGCGCTTTATATCCCCGGAAAGGGCTTCCCAGCCTTTCCGGTCCTCGTAACGGGGAAAAGGCTCGAATTTCCGGTTCATGGGCTCCTCCTCAACCTGTCCGGGCAGGTCTCACTACCAATATTATATATTACATCGGGGCCGAATATGTTATATTGGAGCCCTGTACAAAAGAAGGAGTTTTCTATGTCAGATTCGACCGATTTTGTTGAGTGGGATGAACGGTACTCAATGAACATCCCCTTTATTGACGAACAGCACAAGGAGCTTGTCCGCCTGACCAACGAACTCTATCAGGGCTGCCTGATGGGAGACGATGTTGCCCGGGCCTACTTTATGAAAGCGATAAAGAGCGTCGTGGACTATGTGGGAAAACACTTTTCCACGGAGGAAAAAATGCTGGAAAACATACATTACCCCGGCCTCCCGGCCCACAAAACCCAGCATGAGGAATTCGTCAGGAAAATACTGGAAGACGTAAAGAGTTTCCAGAACGGCAAGCAGTTCGTGCCCAACGTGTTTGTTCGCTACCTCAAAGACTGGATCCTCTCCCATATCGCCGTGGAGGACAAGCGTTACGCCGAATACATCTTCGACCTGAAAAAACAGGGACGCCTCAAGGCCGCCGTGTCCTCCTCCAAAGTGAACTAGCAGTTTGTTGCGCTTCGCGCGTAAAACCCCAAAAAATCGCCTGCAAGGCGATTTTTTACCCTGCAAACTGCCCAAGGAGCCCAATAATCGGGATTTTTGTGGTACAAAGTGCCAC
>JAITEW010000350.1 GCA_031281855.1 Treponema sp. | reverse complement strand
TATTGGTTAGGACATGAGATTCTCAATCTTAAAAGAGGGGTTCAATTCCCCTAGGGGCTAAAATAAATAAATAGGAAGAATGATGTAATGCTTGCGACCGTGTTTAATACCCCGGAGTTCTGCTCCCCAGAGGCTCATTCCTTGTCGTAAGTAACCAGCGTATGCAGCGGCGTAGGCGCCAGGACTTTTTCGTAATTTAGAAAAGGAAGGCCGATGACGCCGAAAATTTCAGGGACCTCGGCGCCTCCGGCGATCAGAAGTTCCCGGGCCGCCCTGAGTGTTCCGCCTGTGGCGATAAGATCGTCCAGGAGGAGGACCCGTTTGCCTGCAGGGACATCTTCCTGGTGGATCTCGATTTCAGCCTGGGCGTATTCAAGATCGTATCTTTTTGAAAGCGTAATCCCCGGAAGCTTCCCTTTTTTCCGTATCAGGATGAGGGGGATGCCGGTTCTGGCGGCAAAAGGGGCGGCAAACAAGAAGCCCCGGGCCTCGATAGCGGCCACAGCGTCTATCCTCTTGTCCTGGTAGATTTCTACCATGCAGTCGATGCAGTACCTGAACGCTTTGGGCTGGGTCAAAACGCTGGTTATATCGTAAAAAAGAACCCCTTTTTTGGGGAAATCAGGTACTTTCCTGATATACTCATCGAGATTCAGCTTCTGTCCCATGCTGCGCTCCTTATTAACTGAAGTTTTGGAACAGCCTCAATTGTTTGCTATAACCTTTTCGGCCCAGGAATTGAGGTCTTTTTGGCCTGCGGCGAAAAAAGGCGCGGGGTTAAGGGCCGCCCCGGAATCCATGATGATGCGCTCCAGATATTGGGCCGTTTGTTTGGACCCTGGGGTGAATACCCCGCAGGAACGTCCGGCCAGATTGATATGCTGAAGCAATTCTTCGATGTAACCGAAAGACGGTGGTTTGGGAACTTCGCATCCAATAAAAAACGCATCTGCAGGAAGGAGATCGTTTCCTTCAAAAGACGCGGCGTCCTTTACCGTTACCTTGCTGCCCTTGAGAACTGCTGCCAGGGCTTCCGCCATTTTGACAGTTGGTTCAACCCCATCGGTAACAATGAGTACATTCTTCTTGACATTCACGCTTAAAGTCTAGTCTTCCTTGCGAAATGTGTCAATATTTCTGTGCAAGGCAGAGATATTCCCGGACATGGAGCTCCCGGTTCCGGAGACCCCTGTTCCGGGGGTCTTTTCCTTAACCCCCAAAAAATAGTAGTATAGTAACAATCCCAGTGCCAGAGGAGTAACCGTGGCCAAAGAAGAAGCAATAGAAGTTGAAGGGATTGTCCGGGAAGCCCTGCCTAACACCATGTTCCGGGTAGAACTGGACAATCAGAACGGACACCTTATTTTAGCCCACCTTTCAGGAAAAATGCGGAAGCACTATATCCGCATCGTTCCCGGCGACCGGGTCAGAGTCGCCTTGTCTCCCTACGATTTAAGCAGAGGCCGGATCATCTACCGCGAACGCTAGGACTACAGCTACAGCGGCTAACCCGTCTTTTGGGAGGTTTCCTTCAGCAATACCCAGGTAGCCCCCTGTCCTCCTGAAGCGCCGGAGTTGTGCCCGCTTTCACCTGCAAAAGGGCAGTTTTCTATAAATTTTCTGGTAATCTCCTTCAATACCCCATCGCCTTTGGAATGGTTCCCTTTTCCATGAATAACAAGGAGCTTTTCAACCCCCCTCTCCCTGCTAAGGCAAAAAAAATGTTCAAGAGTTTCCCAGGCTTCCTCCTGGGTCAGGCCGTGAAGATCCACCTCAGCATCGGGCTGCTTGCGGAGCAGTCGGCGGCGGCGTTCCCAGGCTGCGGTTTCATCTGTTATGTTTTCCGTATCCTTGTCCCAGACCCCATAACGGTTCATCCAGGCGTTTAAGGGATTGGGGGTTTTGGCAGCCTCATCTTCTATAACCCTTTTTTTCCCCCTAGCCGTGGCAGTCTGCCGGTCCCATTTATCCAGGATGTCTCCAAAATCCATTTTCTTAGCCCGCCTTGCGCTGTATCAAAGTGTATCAATAAGATATGACCGCCTCCGCAGGAACCCACCCTGCCCTTCCGTCCGCGGCTTCGGCGTAGATCCACTGGGAACGACCGGCACGGATAACAACCGGCTGGCCTTCGCTGAACAGGGCGTTTACGGCGCCTTCAGGATCAGGGACCCGGTAAGCTGCGGTTTTTTCCAGCACCGCAGGGGTTCCGCTTTTGGAATTCCACAGCCCGCTGCACAGAAGCAGAAGTATCAAGACGCTCCCGGCTGCGACAAGAACCATCACATTTTTATAACCCTTGAACCTTCCGGAAGTTACTTTTATTTTCCAGGCCCCTATGGCGGCGGCCAGGAGCAGGGGAAGGATGATCCAGGAAAAAGCGGGGATCTTCCAGGGCTGCCATTTTTCATCTTCAGTTAAGGAAAGCCCCAGACTGCGTTCCATATCCCTGCGAATAGGAGCGAGAGCCGGCCCCGGAAGACTGTCCCGTTCGTTCCTGCGCATATACGCCAGGGCCTGGGCGTAGTTTCCGGCGTTCCAGAGGTTCCCGGCTTCTTTGATTATCCGTTCATAGTCCTGCCGGAAAAGCGGCGCGTCCCCCTGGACAACAGGAAAGGGAACGGTCCTGCCGCCTTCCTGCTCAGGGTCTTCCTGGGGGGCTTCTTCCTCCCTTGCAGGTTCTGCCGCTTCGCTGGAGCCCGTGTTCCCGGCTGCGGTCAGGGCAGCGCTAAAGCGGGGTACGTTGAGCGTTATCCCTTCGGCCTGGAAGGAAAAGGGCTCCAGAACCAGAGAAGAACCTCCAAGGGGAATGACGCGGAAACGGTAGCGGATTGTTCCGTCTTCCCTGGGACCCTCAGGGGGCAGCTCTTCCATAACGGCGTTTACCGGCGCCTTGCCGCGGAAAACAGCGCCAGGCAGGGACTGAAGGCTCCAGTTGGACAGAACCAGGGTAAGTTCCCGGCTTTCGCCGGTTGTAAGGGAAGCAGGCGGCGATTCCCAGCGGAACACCGGGGCGTTTCGTGGGGAAGAGCCGGGTTCTTCATAGATTCTGACACTGATGTTCCCGGTAGCGGCTTTTTTGCCTCCTGCGGTAACTTCAAAGGGATCCAGGGTAACTGTTCCTGAAGCCAAAGGGGTAAAAAGGAATTCCACGGCAGTCCAGCGCACCGGGTCGGCAGGAGGGCCTGCCTCATCCAGTCCGGCCGGCTGGCGTATGTACCGGGCTTCGGTACGGACCCGTTCCAGAATCAGGGTTGAAGGGAACCTTGGAGGGCGGACTGTTACTTCTGACGTTACCGGATGGTCCGCCAGGATAGTCACTGTCAGGGAACCCCGCACCACAGGACGGGCGGGAGCGGTTACCGCCGCAACTGCCAGAGACGGCTCCGCGACGTCTTCCCAGCCGGAATCGTCCGATTGGGACAGAAGCAGAACGCCGGGGAAGAGGAGAAAAACGATCAGCCCGGCAGCCCTGAGAGCGCTCAATAGTCCGGACCTGATGAAACGTCTTCTTCGGCCCATGCCTTGCTTTTCCATTGTTCCTGCTCCCTTAGGCGGAGATAATCAAAAAGAACCGGCGCAGCCGGGCCGGTTCCTGCTCCGGCGCTTTCGGATTTTCCCGGCGAAGAAGGCGGCTCTGATCTTGAAGCCCTGCTAAGGGTAAGGAGGCTCAACTCCAGATTCCGTTTCGCCTCTATACGGCTGCCGTCTATTTCCAGGGCCCTGCGGAAAGCCTCTGCTGCGCGCTGGTATTCGCCTTTTTCAAAATGAATGATCCCGGAATTGTACTGAATCCGGTACCTCAATTCGGGATGATCCTCAGCGCCCGGAGCGGCAAGGTTTTTTTCCGCTTCAGCATAACGCTCCAGCGCGGCCTGGCCTTCTTCAAGGGCGAAATACGCCGAACCCAGGCCGTATTCGGCATAAGGAGCGGCGTCATCATAATCGAGGGCTTTCAGGTACGAAGAAATAGCGTCGGTGTAGAGACCCCGGGAATTGTAGAAATTGCCTTCCATTATGAGGAGCTTTCCCTGTATACGGGAACAGGACGAGCCTGTAAGGGAAAGGAAGCACACGAGCGCCCCGAGCATCGCTGCCTTCTTCCTGCGCCAACGGAACCCCAGGAGCCGGGAAACCCCCAGACTCACCAGGGCGGCCAGGACAAAAAGGTGCCACCTGGCTTTGGGTTCCCGGGTGCGGCCGGAAAAGCCCGAGTCAGCCGAGAGTGACGAAAAATACTCCGCCACGAGCGCGGCCGCGTCGTTCCGGTTTCCGTCCACATAGATGCCTCCGGATCGTTCAGCCGTGTTTTTAAGGAATTCGCTTTGCCGGGAACTTATCACCGCAGAACCGTCTTCTGAAAGGAGGAACCCGGAAGAACCCGGCGTCCCGGGAGCAGGCCCTGCAGGGACCGGTCCGCCTTCATCGGAACCTAAACCTACGGCGCAGAGTACAATACCCCGATCCCTTGCCCGGACCAGGGCCGCTTCCAGGGAACCTGAAAGGATCTCGCCGTCAGAGAAGAGAAGTATGCACCTGCGGCCGGGCATACTATCCTTAAAGGCCCCTGCTGCGGCGTCTATAAGGGATTCCAGATTGGTGCCCCTTCCGGTAACCGTAAAAGCGCCGAGACTGTCCAGGAAATTCAGCACCGCTTCGGAATCGTAGGTAAGGGGAACCGTAAGCACCCCTCGTCCTTTGCCCACTGCCGTTCCCAGCCGTATACCGTCCAGTTCCAGGCTGAGGTCCCGGGCAATCATCAAGCCCCGCTGGATACGCGAACTCCGCCCTTTGAGCCCCGGAACAGGCGGACAGTCCTGTACATCCATGCTCCTGGAAACATCCAGGGTAAGCACGACATCCAGGCCCCGGCGGAAATCCGCCGTCAGTTCCACCCCCCATCTGGGGCCCGCAAGGGCGGTAATGATAAATCCCAAAAAAAGAAGGAAAAAACAGTCGGAACAGATCATCCGCCACCGGTATTCCCTGACCAGGGCGTCCCTTTCCCCTTTTGGCGCAGACGCGGCGAAGAGATCCGCCCCTTTCCTCAGTTTCAGATACCTAAGGAACATCACCAGCATGAGAGGAAGAAGTATGAAAAGAAAGGCCAAAAGCCGGGGATTGTCAAAACTCATATAAGGGCCCCAAGTATATAGCGCCTGACAAACCGGACCAGCACGAGTATACCCAGGGCGCTGAGTATAAAGAACTCCTGAAATGGTTCCTTCAGCCTCATAAGCCCTGAACGGCGCACCGTCATCTCCCCCTGGTCCAGGCGGGCAAAGGCTGCCGAAAAAGCGTCTGCCGAAGGGGCCGGGATCCACCCTCCCCCCCCTCCCTTCCCCTTGGCGGCTATGTTTTGTAAAATTTCGGGATCGAAGCGGGATTCAAAAGTACCTACCCGCCGCATACGGGTTACAGGATCGAGATAATTGATAGGTATCTCCCCGCTGCTCCCTACGCCGATAACCCAAAGGGAAACGTCCAGGTCCCCGATAACAGCAGCGGCTGTTTCAGGATTGACCGATCCGGCGTTGTTTTCCCCGTCAGTGATGAGCACCACCGCCCGCCTTGGAGCCGAGGATCTGCCGATATGAAGCCCCGCTACAGCAAGACCCATCCCCAGAGCGGTGCCGTCTCCCAGTTCCCCGATAAGCAGGCTGTCGAGCCGGGAATAAAGAACATCCCGGTCAGTAGTGGGAGGCACCAGCAGAACCGCGTCTTCCCCTACTGCTACGAGGCCCAGGGCGTCGGAAGGCCTGCGGTGGGCGAAATCCCGGATAAGGTCCCTGGCGGCGTCAAAGCGGCTGCGGCCGTTCATGTCCATCCCGGCCATACTGGGGCTTACGTCAATCACGAAAAGAATATCCGCCCCGCGGTTTAGCCACACCGTTTCGGTATGGATAAAATGGGGCCCTGCGGCGGCTATAAAAAGAAAGACCGTCCCGGTCAATTCCAGGACAGAGAGGATTTTCAGGAAGAGGTTCAGATTCACAGGAGGCTTAAAGGGAATGCCCCCAGGGGGTCCCAAAGGGAGTTCCAGGGTAAAAAGGGGCTTCAAGCGCCGGGAAAGGATCAGAATCAAGGGGATGGCGATTAACGCCGCGGTAAGCAGGAAAGGCCTGTCGAAAGCCACGTTCATGGCGCCGCCTTTTCAGCCCGGTCCAGTTCGCTGATATAAACCCGCAGTTCGTCCAGCACTGCCAGAAGATCATCCTGCCCGACACGGGAACCGCTGAACCTGAGGGTCTCCCAGCGGCGGAACAGATCGCACAGGTAATTCCCGTTAAGATTTTCAGCAGGAGAAAGCCTGAGTCCCTTGAATTCCCCAGGTGTAAGGACCCGGCAGTTTACCTGGGTAAAATAGCTTAAAAATTCCCGGAACTCGCCGGAAAGGAGGGAAAAAAGCTCCCCCTCTCCTCCCCTCCGGGCCTGGCTTTCGGACCTGAGCCGGACAAGAAAACGCCTCATAGACCTGAGCAGCCGCCTGCGCCTGAAGCGTTCCCTGAAGGATGCGAAGTGCTTCCTGCCCCAGAGGCTTCCCCCTATTCCCGCGGAGAGGAGGACCAGGAGCGCCGCAGCGGCGCCGTAAACAATAAAACCCGTGCCAGGCACCGTAAGGGGGGAAGCGGGATCAGAGAGGAACGCTTCCTGCGGAGCGAGGATAGAAGCCACTGAAACTTCAAGCCCTGCCACCCTGAGAGGTTCCGGGGAAGCAGGAACGACAATAGGTGGAAAAGAAATCAGCCCAGGGGAGTAGGGGATAAAGTCGATGAGAAGCCTGGCTTTCCCGTTGCGGTGCTCCAGTTCGACGCGGCTGACAGCAAGCTCCCGGGAAGCCGGGAGTTCGGGAAAAGAGGTGCGGACAAAGGCTTCGACGCCCATAAAAGCCTGTCCCAGAGGAACCACCAGGCGGCCCCTGTCGCCGACAAAGATAGTCTGCGGAATAAGATAGGAATCTCCTGTAGACGCTGATTCCTGGGCAGCCGCAAACAGGGCCGCGACTAAGAAAATTGCGGCGCACAGGGCCGGGCTCCTCATGAACGCCGCCTTTCGCCAAAGAAATTCATCAGCCCCGACAGGGCGTCTTCCGCAGTGGACAGCTCCAACTGCGCGGCCCCGGACCTCCGGCAGATAGCCTCCCAGAGCCGCCGCCTTTCTTCGTGCCAGTCCGCCCAGGCGGAACGGAAACCGGGAAACGCCGTAGGGGCCCGGATTTTAAGGCCCGTTTCAGGGTCCTCAAGGGTAAGGAGCCCGGAACCTGAAATTTCCCTGTCCAGGGGGCTGGAAATCCTGAGCGCGATTACGTCATGCCTGCGGGACATATCCCCTATCTCATGCTCCCATTTAAGGCAGAGATAATCTGAAATCACCACCAGAAGGCTCCGGCGTTTAAGAAGCCGCCCGGCGCCGGCAAGCGCGGCCCCCAGGCCGGTTCCTTTTCCGTGAGGCCGGTTTTCCAGCGCCGCGCTGATAAGCGCCATCGTATGGGCCCTTCCTTTCCTGGGCGGGAAGATGCGGCAAATCTCATGGTCGAAAAAAACAGCGCTTACCCGCTGCCCTGCCCTTTCGGCGGAAAAAGCGACAAGCGCCGCAGCCAGGACGCCCTGTTCGTACCGCGTAAGCTCGCCGCCTGCCGAAGCGTGCATAGAAGCCGAATTGTCCAGTATGATACAAACCGTCATCTCACGTTCTTCCCGGTACATCTTAACATAAGGAGTCCCGAAACGGGCGCTTACGTTCCAGTCGATAGAGCGCACATCATCACCAGGCTCATAATGGCGGACTTCATCGAATTCTATACCCTGTCCCTTGAAAATCGAGCGGTAGTTCCCGGACAGGAGATCCTCAGCCAGCACTCCGGCAAAAAGCGGGAAAGCGGCGATTTTCGCTAAAAGTTCACGACGATCCATAGGGGCCTCAGACCGGTTCCGTCAGGGCATGGGGACCAGCGTGAGGATTCGGGAAATAACCGAATCCGGGTCCAGGCCGTCCGCTTCGGCTTCGTAGGACAGCACCAGCCTGTGGCGCAATACCGGGAAGGCGGCGGTTTTGACATCCTCCGGGGTAACGAAGGTCCGGCCTTCAAAGAGGGCCCTGATCCGGGAACAGCGGTAAAGGGCAAGGGAGGCCCTCGGGGAGGCCCCGAAAGCGATATACCGGTAGATCCCCTCACGGGCGGACTTCGCCCCCTGGCCGCGGGAAGGCCGGGAAGCCGAAGCGACGGAAACGATGTATTTCTTTACGTGCTCCTCTATAAAGACCGAATCAGCAGCTTTCCTCAAGGTTTCCAGGGCCGAAGCGTCAAGCACGGGCTTAAGCGGAAGGTTTCCCTTTTCCCCCCGGGGGGCAAAAACGCCGCCTGGGAAGAAAGGAGCGGCGAAATCCAGAATCCGCAGCTCTTCGTCAGGTTCTGGGTATTTTATCAGAAGCTTGAGCAGGAAACGGTCCAGTTCGGCTTCAGGCAAGGCGTACGTGCCTTCGTGCTCAATAGGGTTCTGGGTAGCAAGGACAAAAAAGGGATCCGGCAGGGGGTAGGACTTTTCCCCTATCGTAACCTGCTGCTCTTCCATGGCTTCGAGCAAAGCGGACTGCACCTTAGCCGGCGCGCGGTTAATCTCGTCCGCCAGAATCACGTTGGCAAAAACCGGGCCCCGGCGCACGGAAAAGGCCCCTGTGGCCTGTTCCCAAATGAGGGTCCCGGTAAGATCCGCCGGGAGCAGATCCGGCGTAAACTGTATACGCTTAAAAACCAGGCCGGTGATCTCCGCAAGGCTCTTTACCGCCCGGGTCTTGGCCAAACCGGGAACCCCTTCAAGGAGTATGTGCCCTCCGGCGATAAGGGCCGTAAGGAGGCCGTCGATCATCTCCTCCTGGCCGACTATGCGCCTGGCCATTTCCTGCCTCGCGGCCGTAAGGACAAGCTTTGCGGCGGAACCATCCTCCTTGGTCCCTGCGGCTTCCCGGGCTTCCCCAGTTTCTTCTGTTTTCTCCATTTCATCCATGGGATCTATTGTAACCCCCTCTGGGGGAATGAAGCAATAACGTGTCTTACGGGATGATGACAGAAGCCACGGCTATTTCCGAATTTTATGGAATAATTGCGCAAAAAGTCCAAATCCGGTGTCTGTCACCCTTACAATCCAGCGTCCCTACGCTGCCCCCTCTTGAAAAAAGGGTCTACAATAGACAAAAGAAAACATCGATTGAGAAAAAATATATAACGAGACCCGGGCGGACAGGCTATGACAGTATCATATAGATTTAAAACAAATAAATTGTAAAAGCCGGACTGTACATAACACGACCATTTACGCTCCCTTCAACAAATCCGTTTTTTCCGCATAAAACTACCCCCGCGCCATATCAGCGCGGAGGAGTCATTTTGTTTTGGTTTCCGAAATTACGGAATAATTGCCGAAACCACCGGTCCCCATTTGCCTGCTTCCCCCTTCCGGTTCTCGTACCGGGAGCAGAAATAGGCCGTCATCCCCGCTTCTTCAGCGGCGACGCCTACCTGTTCCGTCATGCGGCGGGTAAAGCGGTAGTGCAGCAATTCTTCGCCGTCCAGGGGGGCTTCATCAGGTAGTGTTTGGCGCTTGCCGCCTGCTCCAGGGTCGCCCCCCC
>JAITEW010000326.1 GCA_031281855.1 Treponema sp. | reverse complement strand
CTTTGGGAAGCCGTACTGCCTGACTTCTTCCATCAATAAACACACGTGCTGTCTGCATAAATTTACCCTCTATGCCTTAATATATACCATGGTATATATATTGTCAAAGGAAACGCATGGGAATCACCTTTTTTGCGGGTTTAGCAGTTTAGTTGACCTTACCTGTCAATTGCATTACTATTACCCTATTAATGAAACAGAGCATAACGAAATTCCACAAACCCCTGGCGGCGCTTATCATCATCCTTTCTCTTTCCCTGGTTTCTGTTTTGGGGTATCTGGGAGGGGTTTTCGATTTCCCGGAATACAAGCTCTATGACGCGAGGGTAAAGCTTTTTGCCCAGGCTTCCAGGCCCTCGGACGACATTATCCTCATCCTTCTGGATCAGTACAGCCTGGACTGGGCCCAGAGGGAACGGGGCTGGGGCTGGCCCTGGCCCAGGAAGGCCTACGCCGAAATCGTGGATTATATGAACCTGGGAGGCGCCAAATCGGTGGCCTTCGACGTTCTTTTCTCGGAACCTTCTGTGTACCGGAACGCCCGGCAGGATGAGATTATCGACAACGCCGTAAGAAACCTGGAACAGGCTCAGGCCCAGGCGGCGGAAACCAGGTCCCCAAGAACCACGGCTCCTCTTATACGGGACATCATCGGGGCCCTGCAGGAACTGGGGGGGCGCAAGGACGATGCCTCCTTTGCCCAGGCAGGGAAGAATTACGGCAGAGTGGTACAGACTATCTTTTTCAGTACCCAGGCAGGGAGCCTGGAGGCCTGGCCTGAAGGGTTGGACAAGCCCCTCTTCAAGCTTGAAGGTTTTGATCCCATTATTTCCCGTTTTAACCTGCCGGGCGATACCGGACGGGCAGGGGCCCAGTTCCCTGTTCCCGAACTCAGGGATACCGCGGGGATACTTGGGAACGTTACAGGGTACCGGGATTTGGATGACGAAATCCGCAGGGTTAAGCTTTTTACGGTTTTTGACGGAAAAGCCGTGCCTGGGCTTTCGGCGGCTTCCCTTATCGTGTCCGGCTGGGGAAACACCGTCACCTACAACCAGAAAAAGAAGCTCATCCAATGGGGTGATTATTCCATCCCTGTGGACAAGAACGGCAGCAGCCTGCTCCGTTTCCGGGGCGAACTGGACCGGTACATCCCCTATTACGCCGGGGAGATACTCCAAAGCGCCGAAGCTTACGCCGCAGGGACGGAGCCCCTTCTGCCGCCTGAGGATTTTAAGGACAAGTACGTCTTCTTCGGTTTTTACGCCCCTGGACTCTACGATATTTTCAACACCCCTATTTCCTCGGTTTATCCCGGCATGGGGATCCACGTTACCATGCTGGACAATATTCTCCAGCAGGATTTTATCCGCGAAAGCCCTGTGTGGCTGGGGATCCTCATCATCGCGGTGTCGGTAATTCTCATTGTGCTGCTGGTGCTCTTTTCCAACCGCATCCCCCTGACCGTAGGAGGGACGGTCCTGGTCTTTGGGGTGCTTATCGTCTGCTGTACCGGGGCCTACCAGTTCGCCGGGACCTGGGTCCCCCTGGCGGCTCCTCTGTCCGCGGCGGCTCTGGCGTTCATCACCGCCACGCTCTACAGTTACGCCACTGAAGGCAGCCAGAAGCGGTTTATCAAATCCGCGTTTTCGCGCTACCTGGCGCCTTCGGTAATCGAGCAGATCATAGCCGATCCTTCCAAGCTCAACCTTGGGGGCGAAAAGCGGGAAATGACCGCCATTTTTACGGACATCCAGCGCTTTTCTTCTATATCGGAAGCCCTTCAGCATGAATACGCCGATGAAGGCCCCAAAGTGCTGGTCAACCTCCTCAATCTCTATCTCACGGAAATGAGCGATATAGTCCTGGCAAACGGGGGCACAATCGACAAGTACGAAGGAGACGCCATTATCGCCTTTTTCGGCGCCCCTATCTGGACGGAAAAACACGCCTCCCTGGCCTGCCGCAGCGCCCTGGAGATGAAAAAACGTGAAAAGGAACTGGTTGGGGAAATCATGAAAAACGACGGCCCCTTCTCCTCTCCCCTGTCAGGACTGATTGAAAAAGGGGTGATCCGCGGGGACCGGCCCCTTTATACCCGCCTGGGGATCAACTCCGGGAGCATGGTAGTAGGCAACATGGGCACGCCCAACAAGATGGACTATACGATTATGGGAAACGCCGTGAACCTGGCCGCCAGGCTTGAAGGGGTGAACAAGCAGTACGATACCGGCGGTATACTCATCAGCGAGTACACAAGGGACAAAATCGGGGACGAATTCGTCATCCGGGGTCTTTCCCGGGTAAGGGTAGTGGGGATCAATACCCCCTTACGGCTCTACGAGCTCCTGGAGCTGAGGGAAGAAGCCTCAGAGGAAACCCTGGACATGGTTGAGCTCTGGGAGAAAGGTTTCAGGGCCTATGAAAACCAGGAATTCCTTGAAGCGAAAAACACCTTTGCCGCAGTGCTGGGAAAGAACGGCAATGACAGGGTCGCCAAACTCTACCTTGGCCGCTGCGAAAAGTACCTCCCCTCCCCGCCTTTGCCTGAAAAATGGGATGACGGTGTGGACAACCTGACGGAAAAGTGAACCGTTCTGCCGCTGCTTTAGTGATATTAGAGAACTCTTTTTCTCCTTGCCTTTTACGGTTATACTGTGCGCATGTATAACATGGATAAACTTTACGAGGCTGTAGAGGCCAAGGGCCATGTGTGCGTAGGTTTAGACACCGCTATTGACTACATTCCGGAAAAGGAACGCTTGCGGGCCTCTTCGGAAGCAGAGGCGGTGCTGGCTTATAACCGGGCTGTTATTGACGCCACCCTTGACGCTGCGGCCTGCTATAAGGTGCAGATCGCCTGTTACGAAGAGCTGGGCCTCGCCGGTCTTAACGCCTATGCCCAAACCCTGAAGTACCTGAGGGGAAAAGGCGCCCTGATCATAGCCGACATCAAGCGCGGGGATATTGCCGATACTGCGAGGCGTTATGCCAGGGCCCACTTTCAGGGGGACTTTGAGGCGGATTTTGTTACCATTTCACCTTACATGGGCATGGACTCCGTTGAGCCCTGGCTGGATTGGGCGGATAAAAACGGCAAAGGCGCTTTCGTGCTCATGAGGACCAGTAATAAAGGCATGAAGGATTTTGAATATCTGGAACTGAAAGATGACGCGGCTTCAGTTCAGCGCGGCCAAGGTTCCCGCCGTCTTTATGACGCCGTAGGGGACAAGCTTTCGGCTTTAGCGGAACAGCGTAAGGGCAGATACGGTTACGGCGCTTTCGGCGCTGTTGTGGGATGTACCGAACAGGATGAAGCCGCCGCCATCAGGGCCAGGCGCGCAAACCTCTTCTTCCTCATCCCAGGCTACGGCGCCCAGGGCGGGGGGGCTGAGGACGCGGCCCTTCTTTTACGCCAGGGCAACGGCGGCGTAGTGAACGCGTCCCGTTCCATCCTTATGGCCTGGTCCGCCGCCGGCCTGCCCACCGGGGGCGCCGATAACGCTTTCGCCGCCCAGGCGGCCCGTAAAGCGGCCGTTGAAATGCGGGACGCTATCAGAACGGCTGCCGCAAAAAGGTGACTGACACCGTTAAATAGAGGTTGCTTATGAGCTCTGTTCCTGCCCGTTTTCCCAAAGCCCCGGAGCCGGTTACCAAAAAGTGCCTGCTCTGCGAATGCGTGAACCGTACTGTTATAAACGAAGAGATCATCAGCCTGGAATTCATCTGGGCAGGCCCGGAACCTCTGGGCGGACAGTTTTTCATGATTAAACCGGAGCATTCAGGGGTGTTTCTGGGCAGGCCCCTCAGCGCCGCAGGCTGGAAGCCGTCTATCGCCCTTGAGGAGCCGGGGCTGCTCCGTTTCCTCATTGTTAAACGAGGGCGGGGGACCGGGGAGCTGTTTAACATCAGGGAAGGGGGCAGGGCGGAACTTTCGGGACCCTTAGGGAATTCCTGGGCCGCTGCGGGCGCCGATATTCCCGAAGGCCCTGCGGCCCTGATTTCAGGCGGCGCAGGGGTGGCGCCGCTGGCCTGCTACGCGCCTGAGTTAAAAAACCGCCCTTTCGATTTTTACGCCGGTTTCAAAAGCGGTTCCTACGGCCTTGAGGACATAAAGGCCCGTTCTCTCATCATCGCCACCGAGGACGGCTCAGAGGGGCTCCAGGGCCGCATCCCGGATTTCTTTTCCCCTGCAGGGTACAACATCGTGTATTGCTGCGGACCCGAGGTTATGCTCAAAACCGTGGCCGCCATCTGCAGCGAAGCCGGGGTACCCTGTTTTGTCAGCATGGAACGGCGCATGGCCTGCGGTGCAGGCGCCTGTCTGGGCTGTACCGTTAAAACCTGGAACGGCAACAAGCGGTGCTGTGCCGATGGGCCTGTCTTCGTATCTGAGGAGATCTGTTTTGAATAAATTCCCTTATTCCAAAATCAGCGCAGGGTTGAACGATCCGGATCTCAGGGTTTCCATTGCCGGGCTCAGGCTCAAAAATCCGGTGATTGCCGCTTCGGGGACTTTTGGCTACGGGAAAGAATACCGCGGGCTCCTGGACATCGCCGCGTTAGGGGGCATTTGTACTAAAGGCCTTACCCTGAATCCCAGGCCGGGCAACGAGGGGACGCGGCTTCACGAAACTCCGTCGGGCCTTCTCAATTCAATCGGCCTCGAAAATCCCGGCATCAAAGTTTTTATCGAAAAAGAACTGCCTGCGCTGCGGGAACTGGGGCCTGCGGTAATCGCCAATCTTTCAGGTTCTTCTATCGAAGAGTACGCCCAGGGAGCGGCGCTCTTGAATTCGTCCTCTATAGATATGATCGAGCTCAATATTTCATGCCCTAACGTCAAAGCCGGGGGCATGGCCTTCGGCCTCGATCCTGATACGGCTTATTCGGTTGTCAGGCAGGTACGCCGTTCGGCTGAAGATAAGCCGCTGATGGTAAAGCTTTCGCCTAATGCTCCGGATCTTCCGGGAGTGGCCAAGTCCTGCGTTGCAGCCGGAGCCGACGCGCTTTCCCTGGTTAATACCTTTAAGGCCATGGCGATAGACGTAAAAAAACGGAAGCCTGTTTTTGAAAACATCAGCGCCGGCCTTTCAGGACCTGCTATCAGGCCCATAGCCCTTCGCATGGTGTGGGAACTTAAGGAAGCGGTCCCGGTTCCTATAATCGGCATAGGGGGTATCGCTTCCGCGGAAGACGCTCTTGAATTTCTGCTTGCAGGGGCCGCTGCCGTGCAGGTCGGTTCCGCCACTTTTGCCCATCCCCCGGTAATGAACGAGATCGTCGCCGGCATAGAGGACTATATGCGGCAATACGGATTTCTGGAAATTGGCGAATTGGACTTACGGAAAAATCCCGGAACCTGATTGAACCTGATTTGTAAGCGGCGCAGGACGCTTTTCGCACTACCTGAAAAAAGAGCCCGGAGTAAAACCCCGGGCTCAGATACGAAAAGTTAATACACTGCCATTTTAGCGGACTATTTCCCCTTAGAGCGGTTGTATATCTGCTGTTTCAGTTCCAGGTACCGCGGAAGGCCGATGTTATTCAGCTCTCTAAGATAACCGTCCCATTCAGCGTTAATATCCCCATCGTTGGATATCCACCGGGCGAGTTGGTTCTTGGCGTATTTCACGATATCCGTCTGCAGGATAGCAAGTTCCTCGGCTTCTTCGGAAGTGGTGAATACAGTGTCAGGAAACCGTTCCAACTGGCCGGAGGTAAAGAGCGTTGCGTAAGGTTTATAGAAATCAAGAAGCACAACCTTTTGTTTGTGGTCAGGGTAACTGCTCTCAACCTGGATATAGAGATCCGGATCCATGGCGCAGGGGATAAAGGGAAGCCCCTGCTGGGTACGGTCATATTTGGCCGGGATAACCGGGTTAACCACCATG
>JAITEW010000301.1 GCA_031281855.1 Treponema sp. | reverse complement strand
TTCAAAGCCCGTAACGTCATCTCCCTGCCAGCACTGCACGGAAATGGGGATTTCCAGAGCGGCATCGATGGCCGCGTCGGCGTTAATCCCGAATTTGCCATAGGCTTCCTTTGCCAGCGAGTAAGCCGCTTCGATAGATTCACGATTCTCGTAGGTCTTCATGTTTTCCTCCATAATATAACCTAGATATAACGTAAGGGTTAACGATGAGTTACCGGTTAGTTAACACCCGCGACCTTGGATCGGTATTGTTCCACTTCCCATGTATTGATGAAATCAACGTGAGATGGGGGCATAAACCGGACTCCCCCAAAGGCTTCCGCATAGGCCGCGACTTTTACCGCGTCGGTAAAAAGCTCCAGCGCCAGTCCCGCGGTTTTGTCCACGCCTCCTATGCCAAAGACCCCCAGGTCCCGGACCGCCGCGATTTTCGGTTCCCGCCCGGTCTTTTCAACCTGCTGTTTCCAGGCCGCCTCAAGCCGCCGTGTGATCTCCCCGACGTCCCCCGCCGGCACGTCCACAAACAGGGGATCGCTCCCGGCGTAAACGATGTGGTCCGGGCTAAGGGGCGCGGAAACCGGGAAGAAAGACCGGCTGTCCCTGACCAGGAAGGCAATCTCGTTGTTCCGCAAAAACCGTACCGCCTTACCCCCCGCCAAGCTGCTCAGGATCCGGCATACCGCGCCGGAGCAGTCGTAGACGGAAACTTCCCCGGAAAGATCGGCCCTTCGTTTGATCCGGGTTTTGATGGTTTCCATAACGCGCCGATAGTGTTCGTCAACGCCGCTGGTTGTATCGGCCCCCACAAAGATCCCGTGGTTTTGCAGGAAGATAATCGCCCCGGGCCGGCCCCACCGCTTGGTATAGGTGTCCATGGCCTCTTTGACCCGCCGGGAAAGGACATACCCCGGATTGGTCGAAGGTATCCAGATGATTTCGCCGCCAAAGAGTTCCGCCGCGGCCTGTTCCCCCTCTTGAGAACAGGTAAGGCCATTAACCAGGGCCGGATGCGTATGCACGACAAAGGCAAAGGGCAAAAGGTCGTGCAGCAGAGTTTCCACGCTGGGGCGCTTTTGCTCTTCCCCTTTCACGCGGGCCGCCATCATATCAGCCAGCACCGCTTTTTCCCGTTCGCCAGGCTCTTCGGGATAGGCCTTTTCCCATATTTGGCTTAAAAGCCGGCGATCCATGCGGACAAACCGTTCCGGTTCCGCCTCGGCCAGGGACGAACCGGAGCCTTTGATATACAGGGTAGTCTCGTCCTTAAAGGATGTGTTGCCGCCGCCGGCGATGACATAATCGGGATCCGCGCCGTAGCGGCGGGATATGGCGGTCAGATCTTGTATGCTTGTAAATTCCATTGTTCCTAGTCTGGATCGCTTTGGAAAACCGGTAAATAGATTTTACAATGATAAAAATGGATAAAATTAAGAAAGGAGGAGGGGGAAGTCTCCCCCTGCGCTCCAGCCGCCTACGGCGTCTTCCGCTACCCCCTCTAAGGGACCCGAAGGGTCCTAGGGGGCGCCACCCCCGTAACGCCCCCGCTAAGGGACCTGCGGTCCCAGGGGCCCAAGGCCCCCCGGTCCCCCCATTAGAACTTCAGGACGCTTTTATCGTAGTCCTTGGGGGGCGTGTAGCCCAAAAGCTGTATACATGTTGCCGCTATCGAGCTTATCCCCAGGCCCTCGTTGAGGGAACCTTCTCCCTCTGTCCGGGGATATTCGCCCTTGTATTCGGGGTCGTAGATGACACAGGGCACGGGGTTCAGGCTATGACTGGTCTTAGCCTTGGGACTTCCATCGGCCTTACGGGCCACCGCCCCGGTCTTCTTGTCGTGTTCGAACATATCGTCCGAATTGCCATGATCCGCCGTGATCACCAGGATTCCGCCGGCCTCGTCAACCGCTTTCACGAGCCGGCCCAGTTGCAGGTCCATGCCTTCCATGGAACAGACCACCGCCTGGTAAACCCCAGTGTGGCCCACCATGTCCCCATTCGGATAGTTAAGCCTGATAAAATCGTACTTTCCCGATCCTATGGCGGAAATCACCCGGTCGGTGATTTCCGCGCACTTCATCCAGGGCCGCTGTTCAAAGGGAACCACGTCGCTTTTGATCTCCACATAGTCTTCAAGCGTTTCGTCGAACTTGCCGGTCCGGTTTCCGTTGAAGAAGTAGGTAACATGGCCGTACTTTTGGGTTTCCGAAATCGCCAGGGTCCTAACCCCCGAGGCGGCCAGGTATTCCCCCATGGTCCGGTCTATGGCCGGAGGGCTTACCAAATAGCGCTTGGGAACGTGGGTATCCCCGTCGTACTCCATCATGCCGGCATAGCAGACCGCCGGACGCCGGCCCCGGTCGAATTTGTCGAATTTGTCTTCCTCAAAGGCGGCGGTAATCTCCAGAGCGCGGTCCCCCCGGAAGTTGAAGTAGACGACCGAATCCCCATCTTCTATGGCGCCCACCGGCTTTCCGTTTTCAGCTACCACGAATTCCTTGAGGTCCTGATCGATGATGCCGGGAATCTCCTTCCGGTAGGTTTCCACCGCTTCCCGGGCGCTCGCAAACTGCCGCCCTTCGCCATGAACGTGGACCTTCCAGCCCCGTTCGACCATGGACCAGTCCGCGCCATACCGGTCCATGGTGATCCACATGCGCCCGCCCCCGGAGGCGATGCGGGCGTCAAAGCCGCCGGTATTGGCCGCTTTCAGGAACGCCTCAAAGGGGTCCAGGTATTCCAGGGCGCTGGTTTCGCCCACATCCCGGCCGTCAAAAAGCACATGAACCCGGACCTTCCTTATCCCCTCTTCTTTGGCCCTGAGGATCATGGCTTTAAGGTGATCCAGATGGCTATGAACATTGCCATCGGAAAAGAGGCCGATAAAGTGAAGGGTCCCCCTATGCCCGGCGGCGTTGGAGACGATCTCCTTCCACGCGGAGCCTTCAAACAGAGCCCCGGATTCGATGGACAAGGAAACCAGGGCGGCCCCCTGGTTGAAAACCCGTCCGCAGCCCATGGCATTGTGGCCTACCTCGCTGTTGCCCATGTCGTCGTCAGAAGGCAGCCCCACCGCCTTTCCATGAGCTTTGAGTTTTGTATGGGGACTCTTTGATTTAATGGCGTCTAAATGACACATTTTGGCATCCGCTACCGCGTCGCCTTCGGCATATTTACCGTACCCTACACCGTCCATGATGACCAGGGTTACCGGCCCCCGGCGGCCCTTCCATGCGGGATTCTTCTTTAAAGCTTCAACCATGGGAACTCCTTGATATGATATTCTTAACTATACTGGAAAAAAGGGGGGAAGTCTCCCCATATACGCACAATTCGCAAATTAAGATAGTAACCGCAAAGGCGAAAAATCGGCGCCGAACACCAGGAGGATTGTGAGGCAAAGCCCCACAATCTCCCCAAGGAGCCTCGAAATGCGTAAAATTACGCATTTTTTATACGAATTTCGCTAAGTCCCACAAGCTCCTAGCGTTCCCACATTCATCATAGTTTTACTATTTCGTCAAAAGAAAGACCGGTAACATTGGCTATCTTTTCAATCGATACGCCAACTCCTCTAAGATTCCGGGCAATCTCTATGGCTTTTTCCAATCTGCCTTCCTGCCTGCCTTCCAGTCTGCCTTTCCGCCTGCCTTCCAGTCTGCCTTTCCGCCTACCTTCCCGCTTGGCGTGATTCAGTCCGCTGGTCCAATCCGACATGGCCATCTCCCTCATCTGGTAGGCCCTCAGCGCTTCCTTGTCCTGCGCCACAAACGCCATCTTTTCCTCCGCCTTCTGTATCGCGCTGTCCATCCTGACTACCTCCTCTATCAGCTCTTCAGAG
>JAITEW010000315.1 GCA_031281855.1 Treponema sp. | reverse complement strand
CCCCCCCCCGCCCCTCAACCTCCGGGCCTGACTGGCTTATTCATTCGCCAGAGTCAGCGATATCGTCCCTTCATGGAGTTCCTGTATGCCCCTGGCGCCCAGACGTACCCGCAGGAGCGTCATGGTTTTCCGCGGCCCTGCTTTGTCTTCTTCCCCTTCAGGAACAGGCGGGGATTCTACCACGTAAGTTTCCCTGTCCCTGGAAAGGCCGCCGACACGGGGATCGGTGGAACGCAGCTCCAATAGTTCCCGGCCTTCAAGGGAGAAGAAGGAGTATTTCCCTTGCCTGAAGGCGTCTCGTGCGTAGAATTCGTAGTTGCCGTCAGGGTAAAACCGGATTTTCCCGATAGAGCCGTCGTAAACCGCGTCGATATAGGCGCCGTTTCCGGAAGGTTTGGCAGTCCGGTTTTCCATGGGCCCTGCTTTGCGGTAAGAGCCGTCCCAAACGGTGTTAACCCCCAGTTTGAGGCGCACGTCCTCTACGACCCTCACCTTGATGCTGTCCAGGCTTTCCAGTTCCAGGTCTATAGAACGCCTCAGGGTGGTTACCGAGATGTTCTGGCTTGATACGTAGAGGCCGTACCTTGTGGCGCTGGAATTCTGCCACGTAAAGACCTGCTGGGTTTCGTCGCCGTAGAAAATAATCTCCCTGTTAGGAGGATCGAAGTAAATATACTGCCTGCTGTCAATGGTACCCTGGGGGCTCACGTAATACCACAGGCCGGTGATGAATTCCTCGAAAGCCCCCGGGTTCCCCAGGAGTTCCCGGAGCCGGCGCTGTTCGATCTGGGTCCCCGGCACAGGGGTGACGCGGCTCTGCTCGTAAAGGCCGTTGACAACGTTATAGGTGTAGGTAATTTCCACCTGATCCATAATATTCGACGAATCGTAATCCCTGCCGTAAGCCAGAATGGAAAAACTGGCCCCTTTGGCCATACCCAACTGATACGCCTGGGATCGCTCGGTTTCGCGGACCGAAATCGAACCGTCGATCCTGAGTTCGCCGATTTTGGTAAAAAGCTGGCTTTCCTCTTCCTGCAAAGGGGGCTCCCGGGTCTGGGGGGACTTGCGGAAGATAGTCAGTGTGTGTTCCCCAAGGCCGTTCATTCCGGAAAGAAGCACGCAGAGGCTCCTGTCGCCGATAAGATCCTGGGTATACAGGGAAACCGTCCCGGGCCGGGTTGCCGCAGTAGGGGCGCTCCAGAACCGCCTGTATGCCCGGATCTTTTCGTCATAATCAATGTAGGTAAGGTACAGGGGGCTTTCCAGTTCCAGCAGGTTCCGGTAAGCCGCAATCTGTTCGTCCTGGAGATCCCCGTCAAAATCATCGTTCAGGATAGTTACCAGAATCTCGCCGTCTTCAAGCGGGATTTTCAGGTTCATCTGGTTTTCCCGGGCCATGCGTTCCGCCTGGTTCTCCCAGGCCCCTGTTTCCGGGCCCGGCGGCTGGGGAATAACAATACGGGTCTGCCGGGCTTCGGCGTTCTTTTTTGTATTCCACGATGACGGAAAGAGGACCGCCGCGCCTATACCCAGGGCGGCAAAAATCAGGACAATAACCGCAATAATTCCAAAAAAAGGTCTCATCGAATTCCTTAACCAGCCAAACTATTTCAAATTTCAGGCTTACGCGCTATTCAATACATCGGTAATCATATCTAATACTTTCGTCAAAGTTTCTTCAATACGTTCCTTGCTCTTGAATCCCGCGGCGGAAACGTGTCCGCCTCCGCCAAAGGACTGGGCGATTTTCGACACATTCAGCTCCCCTTTGGACCTGAGGGAACAGCGGACCTGGCCTTCGTGGTTTTCCTTTATCAGAACAGACACTTCGATGTCCTTGCTTTTCAGGGGTATATTGATAATGCTGTCGGCGTCTTCCAGATAGGTGCCTGTAGCGGCAAGATCCTCCTTTCTGAGGACCTGGACCGCTACCCGGCCTTCATTGCGTATTTCCAGAGTCGAAAGCACCTGTTTCTGCAGGAGCAGCGTGCCGGTAGAGGCGCTTTCATGGAGTTCGCGGTATACGCTGTAGGGGACCACCCCTGCTTCCACCAGGGACAGCGCTGCCCGGAAAGTTCTGGCAGTGGTCTTTGAATAGGCGAAAGAGCCTGAATCGTAGCTTATCCCGGCGTAAGCGGCCTGTGCGGACGCCGTATCCAGGGCGATCCCTGCTGCCGCCGCGAATTCTACCATTATTTCGCACGTAGAAGAGGCGGTATTATCAATATACCCCTTCAGGGAGCTGAGCGGGTTAGGTTCGTGGTGGTCAATCGTAAACACCTCGGCTGCGAGGGGTATAAAATCCTTTACCTTCCCGATATTGTATTCATCAGAAGTATCCAGGACTGCCAGGGCCGATCCCGCAGGAATACTGTCTGCCGCGGAGTTATCCCAAGCCTCTATTTCCCCTTTAGGGTCCATAAACGTGTAGCGCTCAGAAACAAACGCGGTATTGATGATACGGATCTTCTTGCCCAGAGAACGGCAGATACAGGCCAGAACGGCTTCGGCCCCCAGACCGTCCGCATCGGCCCCCTCATGGGTGGTCAGCACCAGGGATTCATGACGATTCAGAAAAGCGAGGATGTCTTCCAGCATGCTGCCAGCGGCTATCAGCCGCCCATATAGGCCGCGGCGGCCCTTTTGACCTTGTCCCCTATACCCGGGGCCACTACCAGGGCCTGCCAGCCGGCGTATTCGTCCACCCGGGACCAGCGGAAAAGGCCTGCGGAGCCTCCTTCCAGGGCAGGGGCCAGGGCTTCGGCTGAGCCTGATACCACTATGGTAACCGCAAGGCGCTTTCTGTCCCCGGATGCCCTGGAAGCGGCTTCCCTGAGGGCTCCGGCAAAATCCGCGCTTTTAGCGGATGCGTTCAGGGAACGGAGTTTGTCCTTGATGCCTTGTTTTTGGCCTTCTACGGCTCCGGAATAGACAATCTGGGCTTTATCCCCTGCTGACCAGATAGTCAGGCTGTCCCCTTCCTGGAGGATCCGGTCGATAATTTCCCGGCTAATCCAGGCTGCGGTTTCATTTCCGGCTTCTTTGGACAGAGAAGAACCGTCAATAATCAGGTACAAATCCAGGGGAAGGCTGCGTTTATCTTCGGCCTCAAGGAGGCCCGGAGCCAGGAAAAAGAGAGCTGTCCAGCAGACAGCGGTTATTTTACGGTATAGTAGCTTCATAATCTGATATTTTATCATATTTTTTTATTTTAAGATATAAGTTTATGATAAAAAAACATAAAAAAGGCTTTACATTTATCTACAAATGCTGTTAAACTATAAAGGTATCATGTGTAATAGTTTTAGAGTCAGAATAAACTAAATTTATAAGGAGTCTGAACATGGGAGCAATTGATCTGCCTAAGAGCCCTAACGTATTCCACCCGGAGAAACCGAGTGCCGTAGGTTCTCGAAATTCGCTTGCCCAGGAATACCGGGATCAACAGGCTGAAGTTAACCAACTTCTGGAAGAGGAGACCAACAAGGTCATCCATCATCTTACAGCGAAACTGCCCAAGGACACCCTGGAACGCCTGGATGTCATGGGGGGGCTGAAGGAGAAGTTGTACAACTACTTTAACCAGAATTACCAGAACATGTTTAACCGTTACATGGTAACGAGTGAAGATGAGATGGTGAAGAAGGTCCGGAACTTCATTGACAAGGAAGAGACCAAGGTCCTTGCCCGGTACACGCCTAAGGAGATCGCCGATCTTCTGGACGCAGTAGGAGGCGCCGACAAGTTTAACACCGGCGAAATTGAAAAATCCATGGTCAACATGTATGGCCACCTTCAGGGCCATATACAGCGGGGCGTTAACGAGCTGGAAACCCACACCAATTCCATCCTCCGCCAGAAGACCGATACCGGGGCATTTGTCCGGGGCGAAAACGCCTATTCAATTGTTAAGTGCGCTTTCAAAGACA
>JAITEW010000212.1 GCA_031281855.1 Treponema sp. | reverse complement strand
AATAAGGGCCGAACCTATCTTTTTGCCCTGTTTTTCCGGGAGTACCGCGATAGGCGCGAGCTCCCAGGCCGGCTGGACAATGGTTTTTTCCTGAGCCTCAATGACAGGCCCGAATTTTGACCACCGTTCCACCACCTCAGGGTCCAGGCCGGCGAACACCTCGTCCATGGAACGCCTGGCATTACCGGGTTTTGCGCTTTCATCCTGAGGAGGGACCCAGGTGGCGGAAGCGACAATCCGCCCTTCTTCCAGGGCCAGTTCGGTTTCCAGGGAACGCTCAAGCCAGCCTGCTGCCCTGTGGCGGAACATGGCCTTGAGGATTTTAAGCCGCTCTTTTTCGTCCCTTGCCGCCCAGGTATAGAGAGTGGAGTGAAAGAAGGCCCTTACCATAAGATCCACTATCCCCTCAAAATCCGTTTCAACCATCAATCTGAATTCCATATTTTCCGGCTCCTTCGATTTTCCATCTCTCTATTGACACTCTTTTTTAAAGCAGATAAGCTTTTACCTAGTAATATTATACAAATTATAAGAATTTGCAAGAGGAAGGTAAAATGGTAGCCACATCAGAATCGGCCCATGAAATTACGGCTGAAGGCGCTTTTGTACGCCAGCAGAACCGGTTTACCACTCCCTTCGGCGCAGGGCCCGGGGAGCTTCCGGTAGAGGCAGGCCGTTACCGGCTTATTTGGTCCGCAGTCTGCCCTTGGGCGCACCGCCAGCTCATTGTCCTGAATCTGCTGGGCCTGACCGAAGGAGAACCGGGGGGCTCCCAGGTGATCAGTATTGGAAAAGTGTCTCCTGTGCGGGGGAAAAACGGCTGGGAATTCGCCCTGGACCCCGGCGGGGTGGACCCGGTGCTCAAAATACGCCGCCTTCCTGAGGCCTACGAGAAGGCCGATCCCGCGTATACCGGCAGGGCCACGGTGCCTGCGGTGATCGACATTACGTCGGGCAAAGTAGTGAACAACGATTATTTCAAACTGAGCAACTACTGGGAAACAGCCTGGAAGCCTTTCCACAAGAAAGGGGCGCCTGATCTCTACCCGGAAGATCTGCGCAAGGATATTGATGAGCTTAACGATGCGGTGTTCCATGAGGTAAACAACGCGGTATACAAGGCGGGTTTCGCGGAAAGCCAGAAAGAGTACGAAAAAAACTACAGCCTCCTTTTTAACCGGCTGGATATTCTGGAAACACGGCTGGGAAAGAGCCGCTACCTTTTCGGCAGCGCTATTACCGATTCCGACATACGGCTCTGGGTTACCCTGGCACGTTTTGATAGTGCGTATAATCTGGTGTTCCGGTGCAACCGGAACCGGCTCATTGACTTTCCCAATCTTTGGAACTACGCCAAAGACCTCTACAGGATTCCGTCGTTCAAACACACCACGGACTTTGACGGCATCAAACGGGGGTATCACCTGGGTTCCCATGGAAACAACCCCTACCAGATCCTCTCTCTGGGACCTGATACGTCGGTATGGAACGAAGCCCATGACCGGGACCGTTTTGGTCCTGCTGCGTAGGGGCCTGATGTGAACAACCTCAAGCTCTTTGATTTTCCCCTGGTATTCACCCAGATACCCAGGATACTCAGATACCTCCCTATTACCATGGAGATCGCCCTTATCTCCTTTCTGGGATCGGTGATCACCGGATTCCTGGTGGCGCTGATAAAAATACGGAAGATAAAAATACTAAGCCCCCTGGCGGGTTTTTATGTTTCCTTTACCAGAGGCACCCCGGTACTGGTACAGCTCTACCTTACCTACTACGGGCTTCCTATGTTTTTTATGGCTGTCAACCGTTACTACGGCACCAGCTTCAACGTCAACGGCATAGCGCCTATAGTTTTCGCCCTCGTGGCCCTTTCCCTGAACGAAGCGGCTTACTCTTCAGAAAGCATCCGGGCCGCGTTGGAATCTGTGGACAAAGGGCAGATGGAAGCGGCCCTCTCTATCGGCATGACCACGCCCCAGGCCCTGCGGCGGATCATCCTGCCGGAGGCGTTAATAGTGGCGCTGCCTTCGTTGGGAAACTCCTTTATCGGCCTTATCAAGGGAACATCCCTGGTGTTCGTTACTGCTGTGGTGGAAATGACCGCTGCGGGAAAGCTGCTGGCGTCGAAAAATTTCCGGTTCTTTGAAATGTACATCACCCTGGCAATCGTGTACTGGATCGTAACGGCTGTATTCGCAGCGCTGATCCGTGTATGGGAAAAGAAGCTGCGCTGCAATGAACGGCTTACGCCGGTGAAGGCCGCGAAAAAAACAACCGAGGAACGATCCGGTGCTTAAAATCGAAAAACTTAAAAAAAGTTTTCACAAAAACGAGGTGCTCAAGGGAGTAGATCTCCTGGTAAACCCCGGACAGGTGGTTGGGATCATCGGGCCTTCGGGTTCGGGAAAATCAACGCTGCTGCGCTGCGTCAACCTTCTGGAAAAACCCGATGCAGGGCGCTTTTCCTTTAGGGACCTTGATTTCGACATGGCCCGGGTGAATAAAAAAGAGATACTGTCCGTGCGCCGGCATACAGCCATGGTGTTTCAGCAATTCAACCTTTTTAAGTACAAGACTGCGCTTGAAAACGTAATGGAAGGGCTTATTGTGGTACAAAAGATGCGCAAAGCCGAAGCAAAGGACCGCGCCAGGGAATGTCTTGAAAAGGTAGGGCTTCAAGACCGCATTGATTATTACCCTTCGGAACTTTCAGGAGGCCAG
>JAITEW010000155.1 GCA_031281855.1 Treponema sp. | reverse complement strand
TTCAAATGTCCTTGTATACAATAATTTCCCCTGGCCCAATCCAACGGACAAGCAAAAATGCGCCATAGAGGAAGCCGCCCAGGGGGTTTTGGATGCCCGGAAAAAACACCCGGAAATGTCATTGGCCACCTTATACGATACTACGGCCATACTTCCCGCATTGCTGAAAGCCCACCAGAAACTTGATAAAGCGGTAGAAGTCGCCTATGGCCGTTCCTTCGATAACGACAGTCAGCGGGTAGCCTATCTGTTTGAACTCTACCAGGAATTAAGCGGGGAATTATTTGTCGATATCAGAAGACGGGGAAAAGGGAGGAGGCTATAATGGAAAATCAAAGGAGAGAAGCTGCATGAAGGTTATCGCGTTTAACGGAAGCCCCCATAAAGACGGAGTAGTCGCCGCGGGCATATCGGTAATAGCAGGGGAGCTAAAAAAAGAGGGGATAGAAACCGAAGTTGCCCATATAGGGCATCTTGCCATACACGGCTGCACGGACTGCCGCAAATGCCGGGAACTGGGGCGCTGCGCCCTATCCGGGGACCCGGTAAACGAATGGTCCGGGAAGATGCAGTCCGCACAGGGGATTATCCTGGGGACCCCGGTGTACTACGGCGGGATAGCCGGGACGTTTAAAAGCTTTCTGGACCGGCTTTTCTTTCCCGGCCCGGACATGAGGTATAAAATAGGGGCTTCAGTGGTTTCCCTGCGCCGCACCGGGGGCATAGCCACGTTCCAGCAGCTCAACAATTATTTCAATCTGGCCCAGATGATCATAACCCCAGGGGTGTATTGGGACATCATCCACGGCAACACGCCTGAAGAGCTTTCCGGGGACAAAGAAGGGATCCAGATTATGGAAATCCAGGGCCGCAATATGGCGTGGCTCATTAAGGCCCTGTCCGCCGGGGGAAAAGAAGTTCCCCCGCCTCCTCCTGTAACCGGCAGGAAACGGACGAATTTTATTCACTAACCCTAGTTTTTTCAAAAACTAGGGGTTTCTGCGCTCTTTTTTGTTGAACAAACATAGATTTTCCTGTATGATAGTCTCAGAGAAACAGTACAGGAGCCGTGAAGGGGCAGTATCCGCTCCGTATAAGCTCTAATTTCTCCATTTTATTCAACGAGGGTTTAGATACATGCTCGACATCGGTCCCATTCACCGTAAGGAATACGAGTTAGACGACCGATCCGAACCTGTTGTTATAGCCGAAGCGCCCGGCTGTATTCATTATCTGGGTGAACATGGTGAACCAAAGGCCGGATTATATTTGTCTTCCGCTATCGATCGGTATGTGCGGGTAGCGGTAAGTCTCAGAAAAGACAATTCTCTCAGGTTTTTTGCCGCTGATTTAGGGGAGCGGAAGCGGACCACGCTGGTCAACCTTAAATACAAGCGTGAAGACCGCTGGGCCAACTATATCAAAGTGGCTATTCACATCTTTGCGGAGCTGGGTTACCCGGTAAAGGGTCTCAATTTCACCATTTCCGGCGACGTGCCCCAGCAGGTTGGGCTGGCTTCTTCGTCGGCTATGGAAGTAGCCGCGGTTATGGCCCTTAAGGGCTTTTTCCAGGCCCCTGTTAGCGAAAAAGAGCTTCTGGCGCGGCTTACGGCGTCTAAGGCTCTTTTTTTCGGGAAAAACATCAGCCCTGTGGATTACGTTGTCGCTTTTTCGGCCAAAAAGGACCAGTTCCTTATTGTGGACGAAACCAACCTGGAGGTCCGGAAGATCAAGTCCCCTCTGGGCAAGTACCGGATCATCCTTATGGATTCCCGGGTACCCAGGATGGGCGTTGAAGAGGAGCTCAAGCAAAGGCGCTCGGATATCAGAAAAGGGCTGGAACTTCTGTCCCACAAAAAAGAGGGCGCCAGTTTCCGGGACTTTGCGGCTACGGATCTTGTAGAATCTATGGGAAACCTTCCTGAAGAAATACGCCGCAGGAGCATGCATATAGTCCAGGAACTGCGCCGCGTCGGGGATGCCGAAGATATCCTTAAAAAGGCGGATTTCCCGGCGCTGTCCAAGATCCTCTACCATTCCCACGAAAGCCTCCGGGACCTCTACGAGGTTTCGTGCCCCGAAATAGACTGGCTGGTCAAAAGAGCCCAGGAGATTGACGGGGTCCTGGGTTCCCGCATGACCGGCAGCGGTTTCGGCGGCTGTACCTTTACTATTCTCAAAGAAGAGGCCATTGAGGAATACAAAAAACGGCTTGAGGATTACGAACGCATTTTCGGATTTCATCCCGTGATTTATGAGATCCGTCCCGCCACAGGGACCCGGATCGTAATGCGGGCCGATGCTTCATGAACATACTTCTGACCAACGATGACGGCGTTGGTTCCGAAGGGATCCTAAAGCTGAGGGATGCTCTTTGCGCGCAAGGAAAGTACAAGGTATACGTCCTTGCGCCGGACCGCGACAGGTCGGGAGTCTCCCACGGGCTTAGCGCGTTAACGAATCCCCTTAAAATTACCGAAATTGAAAGGGATACCTGGTCCTGTTCAGGCCAGCCTGCGGACTGCGTCCTTGCGGCGGTTCTCGGCGGAAAGCCCTGTAAGCCTGACGCCGTGGTTTCGGGCATCAATCAGGGGGCCAACCTGGGAAGCGATATTATCTATTCCGGCACCGACGCCGCTGCCAGGCAGGCGGTCCTTATGGGGGTTCCCGGAATAGCCCTGTCCCTGGCAGGCAGAGGGGTGTTTTACTGGGATATGGCCGCCGCGTACGCTGCGGATCACCTGGAGGAATTGCTCGGTTTGTGGAAAAAAGACATTTTTATTAATGTGAATATACCGAATAACCCGGAAGCCCCTGAGGGTACCGCCAGCACCTGGCCGGCGGTCAAGCACTACCAGGACAAGGTTTCCTTTTTCAAGGCTCCTGACGGGAATGAGTGGTGCTTTTTCCTTTCTGGAAGCAGTTCCGCAGAGTACGAAGCCGGTTCGGACCTGGACGCTGTTTCCAGGAACCTGGTCTCCGTGAGCGCCGTGGCTGTTTATCCTGTTGTCCGCAGGGACTGCTGCGCAGGGGTTCCGGACTACGCCGCTGTAGGGAAGCGGAGGGGCTGCTAGCATGTCGTCCCATAGCGGGTCCCTCCAGGAAGGCGTCAGGCTCTACCGGTTGAAGCGCTGGGACCTGGCTCTCCAGGAACTGCTGAAGGTTAACCCGGATAAATTCAACCCCGAGGAAAACGCCGAACTGGCCTATTACCTTGGGCTCTGCTATACCAAGCTGGAACGCTACGACAACGCCCTGCTTTACCTGGAGCAGGTGGTAACTTCAGGCAGGGATCCTTTAAGAATTTACCAGTGCCGCATGGCTTTGGCGTATATTTATGTTATCACGAAGCGGTCAAAGATGGCGGAGTTTGAACTGCACCGTCTGGCCAGCAACGGCTTTGAATCGGCCCAGCTCTACACAACCCTCGCGTACGCCGCATGGACCCAGAAGCGCTTCCAGCAGGCAGTGGAGTATTATGAAAAAGCCCTGGATTTGGACGAGTCCAATGCTACCGCCCTGAACGGCTTGGGGTATGTTCTGACGGATACGGGCATAGATCCCCTCAGGGGGCTCAGATGCTGCAGGAAAGCGGTGGATCTAAAGCCTCAGAACGCCGCTTACCTGGATTCCCTGGGCTGGGCGTATTACAAGAACGGCGAACTTCTGGAAGCCCGTACCTGGCTTCGCAGGGCTATCGAGGCGGCTCCGCAGCAGAAAGAGATAAAAGAACACTTACGGATCGCTACGGGGGAATCATGACCAGACCGTTCCCGCCTGTGGCGCCGCTTCTGTTCCTCCTGGCCCTCTTCCCCCTTAGGGCACAGCAGGGGGCTTTTACGGGCCCGGATCTTGATACCGTCAATGCCAGGGAGGAATTCCGCATCGGCGTTCAGGCTTATAACCGTTTCGCCTTTAACGAGGCGATTCTGTCGTTTGAACGGGCCCTGTCGTTCCGGCCCGGGGAGCCCCTCATCCTGGAGTGGCTTGGGAAAGCCTATTACCGTTCGGGTTTTGAAGCCACGGCTCTGCGGGAATGGCAGTCCGCTGCTGAAGGCTATGGGTATTCCTCAGGCCCCGGGGTCCTTCTTTCCGGCAAAATAGAAACTGTCAGGAACCGCAGAAGCCTGCTCCCTGTTCCGGAAGACGGGGTCCGCTATGTGGAATCAGGCCGTTATCCCAATGCCAACGGCGACGTGGTTCTCTACCGCCAGCCCAGCGCGGTGCTGCCCAGGGATGACGGGACCGCCTGGGTCGTGGCTTATGGCAGCAACGAACTGGTCAGGATCGATGTGAACGGCATTATCCGGGACCGGCGCCGGGGGCCCTTCAACGGTTTCGACAGGCCTTACGATATAGCCCGGGGCCTTGACGGAAAGCTTTATGTTTCGGAATTCCGCGGCTCCAGGGTAAGCGTCCTTTCCGAAGACGGCGAATGGCAGTACTACATCGGTTCCCGGGGCCGGGGGCCGGGGCAGTTTGTGGGGCCCCAGAACCTTGCGGTCGATGAGGAAGGCTACCTCTATGTGGTGGATTACGGAAATCTGAGGATCTCCAAATTCGATCCTACAGGGGCTTTTATACTCTCCTTTGGGGCT
>JAITEW010000153.1 GCA_031281855.1 Treponema sp. | reverse complement strand
TAAAGGAATCTTTCTCCCACTCGGGTTTGTACGCGGTCCTGAATCCCAACCGCGCGTTTTGTTTGACCGTTTCCACGCAGGCTTTGATGAATTCCTCTTCCGGGAACGGGGGCATGTAGAGGCCCTTCATGGAGCGGTAAAACCTGGCGGCGTTCCGGTCCGGCCGGAAAATAGCAAGGCTGCCGTCCTTCCTGGGCAGGGCTTTAAGACCTTCAAAACAGCTCAACCCGTATTGGGTGGTGTAATTTACCAGAGGCATGTCGCTGTAAAAATTGCGGGAATCAGCCAGGGCGTTCCGATCCGCCTCTTTCATCGCCGCTTCTTCTTCCGGCGATTTGCAGGGCTTTTCGATATACTCGCTTGTCCACTTGTTACTGCTGTATTTCGCCCTGTATATCACAGGGTAACTGCTTAACGAAAATGCCATAAACACGCCTCTCAAACTAAAAATAGGGCCTTTTTCAAAACGAGCAAGATTTCGGAAAAGGCTCTTTTTATATTCCGTGTTTAGATAATATTCATTATCGCCTTAGAAAGTCAAGAAGAAGTAGTAATTGCGGTTGGTCAAAGCAGCCGGCTTTGTGGACAAATACCAGATACAGTATAATTATAATATGGAAAAATTCGGGTTTTATACCCTGAAACGGCTTATGTTAATTCTTGCCGGTTCGGTTGTTATGGCTTTCAATATCAATACCTTTGTTCATGCCGGGGGGCTTATCCCGGGCGGGTTTACGGGGCTTACCCTGCTTATCCAGGAGATCTGCCTGCGGTACGGGAATTTTCATGTACCCTTCAGCGCGATCTACTATGCCCTGAACGCTGCCCCTGCTGTCATCTGTTTCAGGTTCATCGGCAGGAAATTCGCCCTCTATTCAATCCTGATGATTATCCTCAGCGGGTTTTTAACCGACTTTATGCCTGCCATGTTTATCAGGTTTCTCCAGCTCCATGACACCCTTCTTTCAGCGGTCTTTGGAGGCCTGATCAACGGGGCCGCCGTCAGCCTCTGCCTCTTCGCCGACGCCAGTTCCGGTGGGACCGATTTTGTCGCCATCTTTATTTCCGAAAAATATCACAAAGACGCATGGAACTACATCTTCGCCGGGAATTGCGTGATCCTGATTGTAGCGGGCTGGCTCTTTTCCCTGGACAAGGCCCTTTATTCCATTATCTTCCAGTTGACCACTACCGCGGTTCTTAATTTCCTCTACCAGGGCTATCAGCAAAAGACCCTGCTTATTATCACCAACAAGCCCGACGCGATATACGCCCTTATACGGGAGAAAACAAACCACGGCGCCACGTCGTTCGAGGGCTTTGGCAATTATGAAAAAAAGCAGCGGGTCCTGCTCTACTCGGTGGTTTCCGCCAACGAGGTAAGCGTTCTTGTTACCGCGATTAAGCGGATCGATCCCGCCGCGTTTGTCAATGTCATAAAAACAGAGCAGATTAACGGCCATTTCTATCACAGGCCCAAGGATTAGGTTCAGGTATTCCCAAACTGCCGGATATATATTAGAGTTGTTCAGAAACTTCAGTTTCTGAACAACTTCCACTAAAAAACGCGGTTTTGTAAGGCTTTAGCCTGAAAAACCGCAAGACTTGTTCGATAACCAACCGGGTTATTGAACAAGCTCATATAACAGCGAGGTACTGCGTAAAAATGGTTATTGATTTTCACGCCCATGTCTATCCGGATAAGATCGCTTCCAGGGCGGTGGATAACATCGAGGAATTCTACGGGCTTACTATGCAAGGCAAGGGGACGGTTCAGGAACTGCTTGAGTCCGGCCGCGCGGGCGGCGTCGACCGCTTCATCGTATTTTCGGCCGCAGCGGTTCCGGGCCAGACGGGACGCATCAACGAGTACATATCTTCGGTCTGCAGGGAACATCCTGAATGTACAGGCTTCGGAACCCTGCACCCGGACGTGCCGGATCCGGGGGAAGAAATTGAAAGGATCGTCAGTCTTGGGCTCAAGGGGCTTAAGCTCCACCCTGACATGCAGAAATTCAATATTGACGACCACAGGATGATGAAGATCTATTCCCTTCTGGAAGGGAAGCTTCCGGTTATTTTTCACACCGGTGACTACCGTTATTCCTATTCCCACCCGGCGAGGCTCAGGGCGGTGCTGGAAAAATACCCGAAACTCACCGCCGTAGCTGCCCATTTCGGCGGCTGGTCCGTTTTCGATGTAGCCCTGGAACACCTCCTGGACCCGTTCTGCTACTTCGATATTTCCAGTTCCCTTCCCTTCCTGGGGAAGAAACGGGCGGTCGAGCTTATACGCATTTACGGCTCAAGGCGCTTCCTTTTCGGCTCTGATTACCCTATGTGGGACCCCGGCCAGTGCCTCAGGGAATTCCTTGAACTGGACCTTACAGACAGTGAGAAAGAAAATATACTGTATAAAAACGCACTGGAAATTTTGAAAGAAGGGGAACCTCTATGAAAGCGCCGTATATGCCGGAACTGAACATGGATTATCCGGGCGATCCTTTTGAACACATGATCCCTCCGGTAAAGCAGACTGAGCTGGTGCTGGACGAGCGCTATCCCTTTCTCGATAAATCCCTGGGCTTCCGCTTCAGAAGCGCCGCGATGTACCTGGGGATTTTCGTCCTTGTGTTTATCCTGAGCCCCCTGCGCTTCGGCCTTAAAATCAGGGGCAGGGACATTTTACGAAAAAACCGCAGGCTTCTTAAAAACGGCGCCCTGACGGCGTCCAACCACGTCCAGCGCTGGGACCTCCTCTTCGTGCTCCAGGCGGTGCGCTACAGGCGGCTCTGGTTCCCGGCATGGAAAGAAAATCTCCTTGGCCCGGACCGCTTCCTTATCCGCCAAGCCGGGGGCATCCCGGTTCCTGAGGATATCCACAGTATACGCTATTTTAACCAGGCCTTTGACGAGCTCAATGCGAAGCACAAATGGTTCCATGTTTTCCCCGAAAGCGCCAGGTGGGACTACTATGTGCCTGTGCGGCCTTTCAAAAAAGGCATGTTCACGATGGCTTACAAGTACAAGCTGCCGGTGATCCCCATGGGCTTCTCGTACAGGAAGCCCCATTTCCCCTATACGCTGCTCAACAAGCTGCGGAAGAAGAACCTGCCCCTTATTACCCTTACCATAGGCGAGCCCCTCTTGCCGGACAGTTCCCTGCCCAGGAAAGAAGCGGTACAGCTTTTGCGGAAAGAGTGCCACAAGCGGATCGTGGAACTTGCGGGTATTGAAGATAACCCCTGGCCCGCAGAAGGGGATTAATCTTTAGGGGGAATCCTCAAAAAAAACCGAAAGCATAGCGCAGATCGCTTCCCAGGAGCCCGATCCTGAGCGGATGGATTCAATAGCCTGGTCGCTTTTAGGCGGCGGCGCGCGGTCCGGGTCCATGCGGTAGTAACGGCGGCGCCCGTCGTCAAGCCGGAAAAAGCTCATGCCCGCAGCAAGGGCGCCTTTGCCGTCCGTGTCCACCCGGTCGCCTATGACCAGGGTTTCTTCCGGCAGCGCCCCAAGTTCCCCGGCAATATGCCTGAACGGACCAGGCGCGGGTTTTTGGGCCCCGAAGGAATCAGGGCCGAAAAGGCGTATCTTTCCGCCAGGATCGTAGCCTAAGGCGTTAAAGCGTTTCCGCAAATCAGGATAGTCGGAATAGACCGCGACGCCCTTGAGCTTCTTTCCGGGCAGCAAACTGTGCGCTTCAAGCCTGTTGAGAATTTCTTCCACCCCGGGCCTCAGGCAGTAGTGCTTTTTCAGAACCCTGCACATACGGGGAATATAATGATCGAAATACCAGGCCCTCATAGCCCCCGGGGATCTGAGGGTGAGTTTTCCAAGCCAGGAAAAATAGGCTTTATAGTAAGCGTCCGCGGAACCGTAGTCCCTGCCGGCAAACGCCCTGCGGGTCCGCCGTTCGGACCAGATAAAAAAGAGGTCCCAGGGGTTCAGGCCGATAAGCCTGAAGGGCATAAGGCGGTAATCGTAAAGGGTCCCGTCAAAATCAAAGATAACCGCCTTGATACCCCTGAGCGTCGACGACGGCAGCCTGGCGGATACCAGAATAGGCATATCCGCCAGGGACGCTTTGTTATTAATATCCCGGCCTCATTTTACGAGCTCTTTGAACATAGCGTGGCGTTTTTCGTCCTGCATAAGAAGGTTCACCTTGAACTGGCCGTCCCGGTATCCCCGGTCGATGCAGGCGGCTTTGAAGCGTTCAAAAGCTTCGGGCCCCAGGATGGCAAATTCCGGCGCCTTGAGCCTGTTGGAAGTCCGTTTCTCCTTATACTCAGGGTTGTAGTCCTGGAGGCACTTATCCATCTGGGCAGTGAATTCCTCAGCTTCTTTGATCGAAACGCTCTGATCCGCGAATTCATAGTAGAACTTGTAGTTGGATTTCTGGGGATCAGCAAAGCCCACAAAGAACGGCGCGATTTTGCCGGTCTTCTTTTCCACTTCATGGACAGCGTCGATGAACTGCCGCTCGTGGAGTTTCTCCCCTGTAAGATTGATGGTGCCGTTCACCTTCTGGATGAATTTGATAGTCGGGAACTCGTTGTAATACCCGGTTATTTCCAGGAGGTCGTTCATGTTGTAGCGGTACAGGCCGGCGCTGGTGGTGACCAGCATGCAGTAGCGCTGGCCTTCTTTAACCTCATAGAGCTGGCAGATCTTCGGATTCGGGCTGTCCAGTTCCGACTCATGGATGAATTCGAAGTATATTTTGTGGCCGAAAACGACTGTGTCCTGGGTATTGCTTTTGAGCACGATGCCGGCCCGGCATTCTGTGGAGAAATAACCGAACTCGTGGAACACGCAGTCAGGCGGGAACGAATCCCGGATTTTTTCAAAGTACACCCGGGTATTGCCGCAGAACCAGACATTGACCACTTCCATGTTGGGCCAGTAGTGTTTGGGCAGCACCGTGCCGTAGCGTTCCTTGAGCTTCCGCAGTTCCGCGGCCCTTGCAGGATTGGGCTTGGTATGCGCTTCCAGGGCGGCCCTGATTTCGTCAGGAATCGGGACCTTTTTACTTACCGTACCATGCTCAATGTCGTTCACGTAGTCATCGTAGAACTCATTGGCGTTAGTCTGCATCTCCACCAGGGTGCTGGGATTGGCGGTGATAATGAGCCTCGCGTCCCGTTCGATACCCATGCGCATGATGGCGTAGTACCGGGCCTTGTAATCAGCGATATGGAACACGTCAGCCGGCGCGGTGTGGATGACCTTCATGAATTCCGGGATGTCCCGCTGGGAGATGCCCGAAATGGAACCGTATACGGTGCCGTCCGGCGCGGCGCCTTCGATGGCCTTCCCTACAATGGAAAGCGCGGGGCCGTAGAAGACATGGGGTTTGTTCTGAATCAGGGTGTAGAACCAGGTTTGGTTCATCTTTTTGTACACTTCCTGATAATACCGCTCCGTAATAGGTATCCACTTGGGTTCCTTGGTAGTGCCGCTGGTTGTAGCGTACATTTTGGGTTTCCCAGGGAAAAGCACGTCGCTCTCACCGCTTTTGTGGCGTTCCACATACGGGCGGATTTCCTCGTAATCGTTTATAGGAACGTACTTGCGGTAAAGATCGAAAAGCTCTTCAGCGCTTTCTGCCTTCAGAATCTCCTCAAAGCGGTGTTCTTTTCCGTACACGGTATTCCTGGCAGTTTCCAGCAGATCCCGCAGAACCGCTTCCTGGGTCTCTTTGCCGTGTTTTGACATTTTATTGAGTTCTTTAAGGCCTTTCTTCCCCACAATAGTCAGAGCCAGCCGGATAAGCCACCAGCCTTTTACGTTTTTCTCTCTCATTGTTTCTCCCTGCCTTGCTTTGACAAGACAGTTTAATCATGACAAAAAAGTATCTTTTTGTCAATGTCGTTTGCCCGTGTCTGCCGCCCGGCTGTTTTACTGCCCCGCTGCGGCCTTAAAGGCGGTCCATATCCTGGTATGTTCCTCGTCCGCTTCGGGGCTTATGTTCTGAATCATCTCCATGTTGGTGTTGAACCCTGCCGGAAGGGTCAGGAAGGACTTGTATTCCTGGCTGATATAGGGGTCTGAAGCGGAAAAGGTGCTGTAATACCCCAGGTATTCAAAGCACTGGGCTCCCCGTCCGGGGTCCATGATGTAGTTAAGGAATGCGTAGGCCGCTTCAGCGTTCGGGGCCTTACTGGGGATAAAACCCGCCATGATGCCGAAACCTATGCCCTCTTTGGGGAAAACCACCTCAAGATCGGGATTTTCCATCTTTACCATAGTGACCTGCGAGGTATACATCACCCCTGCGGAGATCTCCCCTGAAAGGAGCTCGTCCTGGAGGTTATCGTCCCTGATGAGCCTGATATTCGGGGCCAGCGCCAGAAGCCGCTCGCCTGCGGCGTTGATGTCCCCTGAATTGTTGGTGTTGTAGCTTTTTCCCAGGACCTTGAGGGCCATACCGTTGATGACCCGGTAGTTTTCGATGGTCCCAACGCTGTCTTTAAGACTCGGGTCCCAGAGATCCGCGTAGCCTGAAATCCTGACGCTTACCCGCGAGGGATCGTAGACGATGGTCTGGACCCCGGCGCCGTAAGGCACTGTGTATTCATCGCTGGGATCGTAGAACTGGCCCTGGTAGATGGGGTTGATGCCGCTGTAATTGCCAAGCCTGCTTTTGTCCAGCTTCTGAACCAGCCCTTTTTCGATAGCTGTTTCGATGATGTAGTCGTCGGCTATGACCAGATCGTAATCCCCGCCGCCTGCGGTTTCCAGCTTAGTGAGCATGGTTTCGTCATAATCGAAATTGACGTAGTTGACTGTGAAACCCGTTTCTTTTTCAAAGCCTTCAAGGATTTCCTGCGGGAACATTTCCGACCACGTGTAGAGGGTGAACGTCTTGTTCTGCTGTTTCGCCTTTGAACCTCCCGCGAAAAGGCCGGAAGGTATTCCCAGAATGAGAACTACTGCTGCGATAAGACCCAATTTTTTCATGATGCGCTCCTTTTTCTCCATTTGGCTTTTATTTTTCTCCTCCGGCGCTTTTGACCCGTATCCGGGAAACCGCCATAGAAAGTATACACAAAAGGACCGTGGCAGCAAAGAGGAGCGTACAGAGGGCGTTGGTCTTAGGAGTAACCCCGGTCTTAATCTGGGAATAAATGCGTATAGGCAGGGTATTGGTCCCGGGGCCGGTTACAAAAACGCTGATGATAACGTCGTCAAAGCTCATGGCGAAAGAGAGGAGGATCCCTGAGACGACAGCGGGAAGTATGAGGGGCAGCGTGATGTCCAGAAAAGCCCGCCATTCTCCGGCCCCCAGGTTCCGGGCAGCCTCAATATAAGCCCTGTCCAGCCCCGCAAGCCTGGCCTTGACCAGAAGGTACACATAGGGGATGCAGAAACAGGTGTGGGCTATCACCAGGGTAAGCATGCCCGGAGGAAGGCCGAGGATGGAAAAGAAGGCCAGGAGCACCATGCCCAGGATTATTTCGGGCGTCATAATAGGAAGAATAGAAAGGTATTCCATGGCTTTGCTGATTTTCCCCGGAACAGGCCTGACCCGGGCCATGCCTACCGCTCCCAGGGTCCCGAAAACAGCGGCTGAAAAACTGGAGAGCAGCGCCAGGATCAGGCTGTTCCGCAAGGCGTCGAACATGGCCCGGTCCCTGAAGAGCTCCCGGTACCAGCTCAAGGTGAACCCCCTCCAGACCGACGAGAGGCGGCTGCCATTAAAGGAATAAAGAACCACCAGGACAATCGGCACGTACATAAGGGCCAGGATAAAGGCCAGGTAGATCCTGCCAGAAATCCCCTTCGCCTTCCGGCGCGCCGGGGTCATACCAGCCCCTCAAGCTCACCTGAATGGGTGAGCCTGCGGTAAAGCCAGATGAAGAACGTCGTCATGCCCATGAGCACCACGCTCAGAGCCGCGGCGTAGGGCCAGTCGTGGGCCTTCATAAGCTGTTCCTGTATGACGCTCCCTACAAGGACCACCTTGTTGCCCCCGAGTATATCGGCAATGAAGAAAAGCCCCATAGAAGGGACGAAGCTGAGAATCACCCCTGAGAAAAGCCCCGGCATCGTAAGGGGAAAACTCACGGTAATAAAGGCTTCTATCCTGGAGGCCCCTAAGTTGCGGGCCGCTTCCACAAGCCCCCAGTCCAGCTTTTCGGCGCTGGCGTATACCGAATAGATCATGAACGGGAGAAGGGCGTAGACCATGCCCGTAACCACAGCCGGGTAGGTGTAGAGCAGCTTGAGGGGCTCCCGGATTAAGCCGGTTATCATCAGGAACGCGTCCAGCACCCCGTTAGCCCGGAACATGTTGATCCAGCCGTACAGGCGCATAAGGGAACTGGTCCAGAAGGGTATGATGAGGAGGAGCATGATTCTGTTCTTCCATGCCGGGCCGAGCCTTGCCATAAAGTAACCGAAAGGGTAGCCCAGCAGGATAGTAAGCAGCGTGGACGCGAAGGCCAGCCTGAGGGACTGGATAAACGCCGCCGCGTAAACCGGTTCGCTGATGCGCGCGTAATTCCTGATAGTAAACGCCGCGGTTACGCCCCAGGCCCCTTCTCTCCGCATAAAGCTCAGCACTACCATGTAGATAAGGGGCAGGAGCACAAAGACCAGGGTAAAGACGAACATAGGGAAAGCGCTGTTGAGAACCGCGCCCCTGGCGGGGCTTTTCCGCGTTTTCATTCCCTGTCCTCAACAAGAACCGCCTGTTCCGGGTCCTGCCAGGAAGCCAGAACTTCATCGCCTATCTCCAGGGGCGAATCAATGCCGTGCCGGCTCGCGGTTACTTCGCAATTCCCTCCTGCCGTAAGGGCCGCGCTGATCCTGAGCTGGCCTCCGGTAAAACTCTTTGCGGTTATCCTCGCGGGGATGCCGGAAGCCCCTCCGGCGTCCGGAGGCAGGAAATTGACATACTCTGTGCGTACCGCCAGGGCAACGTGTTCCCCTGGTTCCGGATCTTTGGCTCCTGAAGCCGCCAGGACCTTTGTACCGGAAACCCCGACAGTGAGGATTTCCCTGCCCTTTGCGCCTGTTTTGGAAACCACCTCGCCTTGCAGGATGTTTGCGTTACCTACAAAACGGGCCACATAGCTGGTCCTGGGCCGGTTATAGACCTCAGACGCCGACCCCAGTTGTTCGAAAACGCCGTTCCTCATCACCGCGATGCGGTCCGACATGGTAAGGGCCTCTTCCTGATCATGGGTAATATATATGAAGGTAATCCCGAGCTGCTGCTGTATGCGTTTCAGTTCAAGCTGCATCTGCCGCCTGAGCTGGAGATCCAGGGCCCCTAAAGGCTCGTCCAGGAGCAGCAGGGGAGGGCGGTTTACCAGGGCCCGGGCCACAGCAACCCGCTGGCGCTGGCCCCCTGAAAGCGCCGCAGGCATGCGCTTTTCATAACCCGAAAGTTTGACCAGTTCCAGGGCGGCGGCGGTTTCGGTTTTTATTTTTTCACGTGAGAGGCGTTTCAGGCGCAGGCTGTAGCCGATATTGGCTTCAACGTTCATGTGCGGGAAAAGGGCGTAGTTCTGGAAGACCATACGGACATCCCGTTTGTGGGGCTCGTCCATGGTAACGTCCAGGCCGTTAAGAAACACCCGGCCTTTTCCGGCTTCTTCCAGGCCCGCTATGATCCTGAGCAGCGTGGTCTTGCCGCAGCCCGAAGAGCCCAGGATGGTGATGAATTCCCCTTTTTGCACAGAAAGATCGATACCCCTCAGCACTTCGGTTTCGCCGAAACTTTTTTCAATTCCGGCAAGCCGCAGCAGTTCCTGTCCGCTCACCGCATCTCCAGGACAATGCGCCCCTGTTCCGGGACCACCGCGCTGCCCTTAAAGAAGCCCGCAGCCAGGCGCGCTTCATAGGCAAAGCCCTCATGCCGCAGCTTCAGCGTTTTTTCGCTTGTTTCTGCGCCGTCCATCTCGGCGCTCTGGCCCCATACCATTTCAAGGTGGAAATCAAGCCCCCTGGGGGCGAGGATTTCCAGAGACGCTGTGCGGCAGGTGACGGTTATAGATCCGCCGCTGGTCTTCAGTATAATCCGCAGGTTTTCTCCGTCTTCCTCAACGGCGCAGTCCTTTACATCCAGGGGCCCGCTTTTTCCGTTGAAATACCAGCCCGCCCGTTTCCCCCCGCTGCTCCAGCGGTTCCCGTCTGTCACCGGCAGGGTGTCGTAGGTCATGTTTTCGTTTTTGCACGTGTCCCGGAGGTAGCGTTCTGCGTAGGAGTCGTTAAAAAGCATGAGATCCCGGAACCAGAAGGTCCCGCCTTCCGAATAGCAGTTCACCCGGTACTTCCGTGAACAGAACCAGATCGAGCGCTTCCCTTCTTTTTTCCAGTCCGACAGGGCGGTAGTCGCAGAGTTCGGTGTCAAAGGGTACTGCTTGCGGAACCACTCGCCCGATTCCCCAAGGGTTTCGATACGGATCTTCCCGGCCTTTGAGAGGTCGCTCAGCCTTTCAAACTGGTACGTCAGCCCGTCTTTCATAGCCTTCCAGCCGAAACTGTTCTCCTGCCCGGCCTGGGCGTAGTTGAAACTCAGGCAGCAGCCGCTCATCACTTCGTCCAGAAACCAGTCCACCCAGGCGGGAACCCCTCCGCCGCCCGCGTTCCCTGTGTAGACCGGCTCCAGGGTGATAACCCCCTGGCTTGAGGCCGCGCCGGATTCGGGGTTGAGGCCGTAGTCGTACTGTAACACCGGATCGCTTCCAAGCATGCGGAACACCGGCAGGGGTATCTGCGTTTCAACGCTGCCCCCCGGGGCCAGGGCGTTGGTCCGGGAAGGGTAGTAGGCCTGGTTGTAATACCCGCCCCAGATGGTGTAGCCGTCGGTCCCCCACTGTTCCTTGCAGTTGGCGCTGGCGGTAATATGGTACTTGTCCGAAAGGTAGCCCAGGCTGTGGGCGTCGATCATCCAGGACGCGACGGACTTGGGATAAACGCCGAAAAGGGATTTGAACTTTCCCATAACGCAGTCGATGAGCCGTTCCCGTTCCTCAGGCGTATAACCTACCGAAAAACCCACATGTGAATGCCAGTCCCAGGGAAAGCGTCCCCGCCAGGGAAGCCCGCAGTCCTTTACCAGCGGTTCCATAATCTCCAGCCAGACGCCGGTTTCATGCGCCCCATGCCGGAGCATATTAACGTAGGTTTCATCCAGCAAGGCGTCGTATTGCAGCAGGAACGTTCCCCGCATACCGTACTTTTCCAGCAGCGCGAGCTGTTCCCGTACCGGCTCGTACAGATCCATTTCCAGCCTGGGTTCCACGGCGCGGATGAAATTCACAATATTGACAATACACGGACGTTTCTGCATCCTGCTGCCCTCCTGTTTTTTGTATACTAAATAAAAACCCGGCATCAGGCAATACGGCGCGCTGCTTCACGTAAAATCCGGCTGATAAGGAGGGAAGGCATTGTTTTCTAATTTGACTTTTTGGCCTTATACCGTTATGGTTCCCTATATGGGTATCTCTGCGCCGCGGCGCCGGTTCTTTTTGGCTGCAGCTATCCTTCTCATGCTGGTAATCCCCGGAGGGGTTTTTATGCTCCGTCAGCCGGTGCTTATAGTGACCGACAGTTCTTTCAATTTAATTTACGGGAATTTGAGAACCAGGCTTAAGCAGGCTGAGTCGTCCCTGAGGCTTTACCGCAGGATGCTCATGGTCCCTGTGGCGGAAAGCGCGGGGCCTGATGTTATCGCCCTTGCTGTAAAGGCGGTTTCTCCTTCCCCTTATGCGGTCCTTTTTCCCTACCGCTACGGCGCAGCGGCCAGGCGCTACAGCGAGGAGTATCCCGGCGTCCCGGCGCTGGTCCTTGGAGGGCGCCCGCCTGTTGAAACGGCTGATTCCGGGACGCTTGCTGTCCATACCGATACGTCACTTGATTTCTACCGTGCAGGCCTTTGTGCCGCCCTGTTTGCCCAGGGTACAGAAGGGGCGGTCCTGGTGTTCCATGACGGGACCATTACGGCGGCCGACAGAGAGGCTTTTCTGAAAGGGCTCAGGGCCCAGGGTTTTACCAGGAACCCGGTTTACCTCAGCCTGAATTCCGATTATTCATCATGGCAGAATGTTTCCTGTGTTGTGGTTAACGGTGCTGCGGCCCGTTTTTTCGATCAGAACTTAAAAATTCCGGTCATTCTCTTTTCCTGGATAGATCCCGGGATAACGCCGCGGAGCGTAAAGGCGGTTTTTGACGATTCCCCCTGGGCCCTGGCTGTCCGGGCGGTGCGGCTCGCCGGGAAAGGGGGGGGGGTTCTCCCATCAGAGGCGGTTTTGCTCCCAAGGCGGGTACGCCCTCGGGAGACTGCGGAAAAACTCAGGGAACTGGTCCGGGAACTCCCAATCGGCGAAAACGGCAAAGATCTTTAAAAAAATTTGAAAAAAAACGGCCCTAAAAGCGCGGATCGGCCGATAATTCAATAGACCCCTATGGGCAAAACCCTTATTGTGGTTTGACAAAGATCCTGCAAGGAAATATAATAGGTGGTATCTACATTTTCCAAGGATTGGACAAAGGAGTATGGGATGAAACAGGGCAGTTTCAAAGCAGTAAGTCTCGTGATTTGCTTAATACTGATAGCAGGGATGGCTGTATCCGACCTATTTGGAGACGAGAATACCGTTGATTATGAAGCGATAGTTTTAGACACATTTGACGGTAATTCAGCGCATGAATGGACGATAGGGAGCAAAACCTACCAATATGACTTCACCTGGAAGGTAGATGCCAGCAAATTCGCCACTAAAAGCGATGAGGACCAGTGGCCCAAGCTGACCTATGTTCCGTCGTGGCCTATGGCCCTTTTCGGGACCAACCGGGAGGGCAAGGACCTCAAGAGCCTGGGTATCTGGGGTAAATTCGACCGCAGAGGCTATAACTGGGTGGACGTGTACCCTGTTTCCGGCGATAGCGATGAACCTTTTGAAATCCCCATTCCCGGCAGGATCTCGTATCTTGATATGTGGGTCTGGGGCGCGAATCTCAATTACTATGTCGAAGCCTATTTCCGGGACTATCAGGGGGTGGTTCATAATATCTACCTGGGCGCTATCGGCCATACAGGCTGGAAAAACATGCGGGTCCATATTCCCACTAATATCCGCCAGTCCAAGCGGGTGCTTCCCAGGCTGGCGGGTCTGACGTTCATCAAATTCCGTATCTGGACTACTCCGCTTGAGAGGGTAGATAACTTCTATGTCTACTTCGATCAGTTCAAGGTGCTCACGGATACCTTTGAAAGCCTCTTTGACGGCGACGAGCTGGCGGACGAGGACCGGGTCAACGAACTCTGGGCCAGTACCAGTAATAATTAAGGAGACTGAAGATGAAACGTATATTGATCGCGGCTTTGATTCTCTTTGCCACAGGAACCCTTTTTGCCCAGCGCTCTGAGGAAGTCGGCGCAGTCGATTCCGAACGCCTGGGGATTGATTCAGCGCAGCAGCTTTTAAAAGAAGTTTCTGTCGATAAATTCGAAAAAGAAGGGTACTGGCGTTCTACGATGTCTCCTGATGACGGGTATGTTACGACCCGGCTTTTTTCGGGCGGTCCTTTGGGCAAAGAAGCTATCCCTGATGAGGAAGGCATGGATATTCCGGACAGGTACGTTCTGGGTACCAGGGTTGATTTTATCCACCGCGGGTATACCAGTTTTACCCTTTATCCCTTGAGGCCCATCCCTATCGAAGGGATCACCAAGACCGTATCGGTCTGGGTGGTAGGCCGTAACTACAATCACGAACTCAAGCTCCTTCTGGAAGACTTCTTCGGCAGGCCCTATGAGCTCTATATCGGGAAGCTCAACTTCCAGGGCTGGAAAAAGCTGACAGTAGCCATCCCGCCACAGGCTGAAGACGGCATGAACGGTATCGTTCAGCGGAACTACCACTACAACAACCAGTTGGGTCTAAAAATCACCGGATTCCGGATTGATGTCGATCCCTGGGAAGCCTACGGCTCGTACTACATCTACCTTGACGATCTCAGGGCGGTAACGGACCTCTTTGCCGAGGATAACCGCGATCCTGACGACATGCTCGACACATGGTAAATTGTATGCGCCATTAAAAATGGCGCATACAATCCCGACAGGCGGCATTAAAACGCCGCCTGTCGCAGGTGTTTGCGGCGGGGCTGCGCCCCTCCATACCGCTTCGCGGTATGGCGCAAACACCCATTGGTGTGAATATGGGATGTATGAAAATCAACTCTATCTCCCAACCCCCCAAAAAAGGCTAAACTTGACCCGCTATTTTCGTGAAAACACCGGGAGGGGGGGAAATTCCGGGAAAAACATTTGGAATTCTCCGCCGGAGCGTATGAACGGCTTGAAGCCGGCGTCAAGCCGTTCATAGCAGAGGCGGGCTCTACAAGCGTTTTTCCCGGTGTTTTCCCCCCTCCCGGGCTTGTCAGGGGCTAATTGCGGGTCAAGTTTAGGTCGTTTTGTATATCAGGCTGTTTCCTTTTTTGCCTACCCGTTCTACCAGGCCCATTTTGTTGAGCACATAGAGGCACTTTCCTGCCAGGGACGTGTCGATGCCGGTTTTTTCGGACAAGTTGCGGACGGTAAAGCGTTCTTTTTTGGTAAAAGGGATGAAGCGGTTGTAGTCTTTTGGTTTTGACAGGATTATCCCTTCATGCCAGGCTGAGAGGAACCGGTCGTTGATGCTGACGCCTTTACGGCGCCATGAGCCTTTGCTGTCGGCAACCCGCTTTTCCAGGACATCCACGAGCGCCAGTTCCACGGTCAGGTTTTTGAAAAGCGGCAGATCCGGGGCGTACAGGAGGGCTCTAAAAAGATCCCAGCAGCAGCCTTTTTTGGGGCTTGTGCGCCTCCGCAGGAGCTTGCCTTCAGTATCGTAGAGTTCAATTTCTTTTCTGACGATTATAGGGTGGATAATGCGGACTTTGCCGGTACGGGTCAGGGTTTTTACCTTTTCTTTAAGAGGGCCGAAACTCCCGGTTTGGACTTCGATGAATTCCCCGTCGCTGGTGCGGGCGTCGCAGATAAAGTCCCCTGTAAGGGCCTCGGTCTCGCCTCCGTCGCCTGAATAGCGGAATTTGAGGGCCCTGTGGAGGCTGCTTTCTCGTTCTGTCCCGATCATGCTTCTTCAGTGTATTCTCTAAGCTCTTCAGCGCTTACAAGTTCCAAATAATGGTAAGTTTCGCTGCTCCCTTTGCGTTCCTTTTGCTGGATTCGGATCACCCTGAAGGCTATCATCCTGTTGGTACTGAGGGGCAGGGGGATGGGATTGCCGTTAATATCCACAAGCTGGTTCACCCTGAGGCGGCCCGGGACTTCCTGTACATCGCCTTCAGGGAAGACAATGTAAAAATCCTCCATATACATGGTTAAAGCATAACGG
>JAITEW010000115.1 GCA_031281855.1 Treponema sp. | reverse complement strand
TTGGGGTAACACTTCTCGTTTCATGCTCTAGAGTATAGCACATCAGGCAATTATGTCAAACGTATAAGATAGAACACTAGACGGTCGTCGCCTTTTCTTACGGACGCCCCGGCGTCACCTTTACCGGTATGACGCCGTATGCCTGCCCGGGGGGTCCCTCCGGGTCTGGCTGGCGGCTTTATTGCAGATAGGTAGGGTTGGAAGTACTTGACGCCTGTCAAGTCTTTTATAGCAGAGGCGGGCTCTACAAGCGTTTTTCACAGGGTTTTCCCCGCTCCAGGGGCTTCGAGGCTTAATTGCGGGTCAAGTTTAGGCCTGGCTGGCGGAGTTTATTAGGGTGGATTTTTCCTGTTACCCCTTGGGCGCAGATTATTCTGCATCTTCAACAGATCTTTGGCGAACCGGAGCAGGGCCTGCTGGGCTTCGGGTACGAGATCTTTGTATATTCCAAAAAATTCTTTTTCGTAAGGCGACGCGCCGAACATTTCACCCTTGCCGGTACGGAGCCAGGTTTCGTCAACATTGAAGGTCAGGCAGATAAGCTTTATGTTTTTTTCGGTAATGGCGTTTTTTCCCGACTCTATCATGGAAAGGGCAGTACGCTTCAGGCCCAGGCGTTCCGCGAAGGCGCCCTGGTTGAGTTTGAGGTACTTGCGGATTTCAGTGATCCGGTTGTTCATTTGGCGTATATAATAACAAAAAATCAAAAAAAAATACTATAAAAAGTTGTCTTGATATCAGCTATTTGGAAAAAATAATTGACAATTTTCATTAAATGACTTATATTTGTCATTGGATGGATTCCTTATGAAAGATTCCGACGAGCTTTCAAAAGTCTTTAGAGCCTTGTCCCGGGACAATCAGGCCTGCCTGCTTCAGTGCGCGAGGATCGTCAAAGAAGCTGCGGGAAAATCTGTCCGCACCGGGGGAGGGCCCGGAACCAGGGGCCCGGATTCCGCAAAAACCAGAAAAACGAAAAAACGCCCATGAGGGATGGTTTGCTGAAAGATTACGCCGGACTTTTCAGGGCCTTGGCGGATATACACAGGCTGAAAATTATTGATATTTTGGCTTCTGAAAGCACTACGCCGGATTCAGAAAACGAGGCCCCTTCGTACAACGGGATAAGCGCCTCGCTGCTGCTGAAAGATTTCAGCTTTACCCAGCCTACACTTTCGCATCACATGAAAATTCTCTGCGAGTCCGGCCTGGTTTCTAAGCATAAAGAAGGGAAGAACATCTACTATTCCCTGGACAAAGAAGGGCTCCTCATGCTGAAGGGCTTTATAAAACAGATGCTCCCGGTTTGACAGCCCATTTTCCATCCACTTTTTCGAAAACAGAAGCAGGGAGCTGGATAACCCTGCCGTCCTCGGCGCTGAGCCTTAAACTGCCAAGGACCGCGTTCACTTCCGCCACTCTCCAGAGCGAACCGTCCCAACTGATTTTGCAGCCTTCCTGGGGCATAAACCTGCGCTGTTCACTGTAGAAAAGGTGTTCGTAAGCCAGGCAGCACAGGAGCCTGCCGCAGGGCCCTGAAATTTTCATGGAATTAAGGGACAGGTTTTGATCTTTCGCCATCTTTATGGATACCGGTTTGAGCTTGTCCGATACGGCGTGGCAGCAGTAAGCCCTGCCGCAGACCCCCAGGCCGCCAACTACCCGGCCTTCGTCCCTAACCCCAATCTGCCTGAGTTCTATCCTGGTTTTAAAGACGTTTACCAGATCCTTTACCAGATCCCGGAAATCCACCCGGTTTTCGGCGGTAAAGAAAAAGAGGATTTTGGCTTCTTCCAGGAGGTAATGGACCGAAACCAGTTTCATATCCAGGCGGCGGCTTTCGATTTTTTCCCTGCACAGAATAAAGGCCTCTTTTTCCTGGGCTTTATGGGATTTGGCTTTTTCGATGTCCTCGGCAGTGGCGATTCGCTCGATTTTGGTGATTTCAGCCAGAGGCTGGCCGTGTTTTTGGATGGCACCGATGATTTGGGCCAGGTCCCGGCCGTAACGGGTAGGGACCAGCACCATGTTTCCGGGATTGAGGCTGTCCCCCGGCCAGACTGCCAGAAAGGTTTCGTTGGAATAGAGAAGCCGCAAGCGGTATACCGGGGTATCCGGACTCAGGGTGTCCAGACCTTCTCCGGCAATTATCGATGAAAGCTCCTCTTCCTGGGGGCTGTCTTCAAGGGAAGAAATATCCTCGTCAATTTCCCCGTCTATATCGTCATATTCTTCGGAATCGCTCATTTTATACCCTCTAAGTCGCGTCTGTCGTTATTTTACCGGTTATGGTAAAATCGATCAAAAGGCCCCTTATCTCGTCTAAGCGGGACTTGAGATCCAGTTCTGAAATTTGCTTTGCCAGCACCCCGGCGGCCAGTTCCTCAAGTTTCCGGTCTACGATCCTGACACTGTGATACTGTTTCGCCTCGTTGGCATGAGGCTCCCACAAGGGGCCCTGATAACCGGGTTTCTGCTTGTTCGGAATACCCTGCCCGGTTTCTACGGAAAAACCGTTTTCAAGCACATAGTGGAGAAAATTCCGCACCGCCTGCTTGTACCTGAGGATCTCTTCCGGGAAAGGCCGCTTTTTCAGGTCGTCCCCCGCGCTGTGTACCGCGTCCAGCAATTCCTGGGTAGCTTCTTCGGAAAAAGGAACATCAACAGGAAGGCCCAATTCAGCGGCGGCGTCAAGGGAATGCCCAAAAAGATCGGAAAAAGAACCCCGGCTTTCCTTTAGATCTCCTTTCGCCCGGCTTTTGCGGGTTTCGCTTTTAGCTCCTCCAAAAAGCCGGGAGTTGAGCAGAGCCGCGGGATTATTGCCAAAATCAACCTTATCCATGGTTTCTTACGAAAGCCGGAGCATGGGCTTCCCTGAAGCCCGAAGCGTCCCGGTATTCCGAAACGGCTTTATTCCAGGCTTCCTCGGTTTTGCATACCCTGACCCTTCCGTGGATGAAACAACCCTCATCGGCCTGGATACGCCGGGTGATAATATCCCCCATTACAAGACCTGTCGAGAGGATAACCAGCCTTTCGCTCGCTATTACGTTGCCGCAGACCACCCCGCCGACAGTGATGCAGGTCCCTGAGACATTGCTTTTCATCCGGGCCTTTTCCCCGATTACAACCCGGCCCCGGGCTTTTACATCCCCCAGGATATTACCGTCTACCCGGGTAAAGCCCCCGGATTCTATATTGCCTGAAACATTCGTACCAGGACCTATAATAGTATTGATGGAGTAATCTTCGTTTTTTACCGACGCCATGCCGGGCCCTTTATCCAGCGGCACAGCCTAACGGGCTGTTTTTGCTATGCTGGAGCGGATATTGAGGTATTTGTAGGGATCTACCACATCGGAACCGATATGGACTTCATAATGCACATGAGGGCCCGTAGAAAGCCCGGTATTGCCTATATAGCCGATAACTTCGCCCTGCTGGACCCGCTGCCCGGCTTTTACCCTGAATGAAAGCATGTGCCCGTACCGCGTATAAAACCCATGCTTATGCCTGATAACCACGTTGTTGCCGAAACCGCCTTGCTCGAATTCCACCGCCACAACCTGACCGTCCGCCGTGGCTACAATAGGATCCCCCTGGCGGTACGTGGAAAGGTCTATGCCCTTGTGGATATAATACTGACCCGTGAAGGGGTTCTCGTTCTGTCCAAAGAACATGGATATGTGGCCTATCCCGCCCTTAATGGGCCAGATAGAAGGAATTTCCGTCAAAAGGGCGCTCTGGGAGTCCAGGAGGGTGCCGATTTCCCTGATAGGCTCAGTGGCGGTAGCCAGGTACCGGGAAAGCTGTCTGAGGTCCTCGGCTTCCTGAAGCATGCCTTCCGGGGTTTCCTTAATATCGAAAAACGAAGAAAGATCGCCCGCAGAGGCAACCGAACTACTATTGATGCCTTTTACATCAGCCCCTAACGCGGAAAGGGTGCTGGAAAGGGCAGGTTCAAAACTCCGGGCTTCCCGGAGAAGCTGGCTTACTTCGTCCCTGAGCTGATCCAGGCTGGCCTGCGTGTCCCTGAGGCGGGTATCCTTGTCCGCCAGGGTGCCGCGGGTATGATTGTAAGAAGCGCCATACCAGAAAAAAGCGCCTAAGATTCCGGCCAGTATCAGGAAAAAACAAAAAACCGAAAGAATCGTGATATGGAGATTGTAAACTTTTTTCTCTGAATGGGGGACCAGAACCACCGTATAACGCCGGGTAATCCCCCGGCCGATAGCCCGGAAAAACGCCGCTATTCCTCCTGCCGCAGCAGAGGCGCCGTTTTTCACCTTCTGAACGAGGCTATTTTCGAACCGTTTATACTCATGGACCGACGCCACGCCTTACTCCTTTAACCCATGCTGAAAGAGACATTAATAGTCTCTATTATACCAGATACATTCAACAGGTGTCAAATGGGAATTTTCCCAATTGGTTGATCCTGCTCCAAAACCTCCGTTGGTTTTGGAAAAGTCCTTATAATATCGGCAAATTTTGGGTTTTACCGCAGTTTATAGGTCAACACCGCGGCTGCGCGGTAAAAAAGCAGCCGCCGTTTACCGTTATCCCCGGATAACTCCAGATCCTGGTACCATACCCGGTTCTCGTTTTCCAGATCGCTGTACCCGTAGTTCCGCAGCGTCCTCATCTGGACCGCCACTGTGGCGCTGAACCGGGGGGTTATCCTGAAGTTGAAGAGCGATGAAAAGATCCACCTGGTCAGCCCCTCCCCCCAACGGTCCCCTCCGGGGGTGTTGTAGAGGTTTTTCTCCATTTCCGCCATAAAAGCGATAGTATCCAGTACCGGGGAACGGGGCATCTGGTAGCCAATCACATAACTAGCGTACCAGGACCAGCCGTTCCTGTTTTCACCGGCGTCGTTTTCGAAGATCCAGGACTCCTCCCCACGGGCCCGGGAATAAGCCCCGTAACGGCCTTCGTTGTAGGCCCTGAAGAGGATATGGTTCCAGTCCCCGGGAACCAGCGCCGCCAGGTCAAACTGAAGGGCTACTCCTCCCCAAAGCCTCCACACAACGCCGTCAAAGGCGGAACCCCGGACTTCCGTCTGTCTGGGTTCGCCGGCAGGCTCCCCGACAGGCTCGTTAATGCCGATGCCGTAGATATTCATGCCCAAAAGATCGATATTCCAGCCAGAACCGGCCATTCCCCCTGCAACAGCCTGAAGAAAGGCTATAGGCGTCCAGGTAAGCTCGCCGCGGCCGTTAATTGAAACAGGGGAGAGCTCCACCGTAAAGGCGGCTTTAAGGTTGTTTCCCGCGCTGAGGGGGCCGGAACCCCGGAGGAAGGGGAGGGTAAAACTCTGGGCAGCCAGCAGTTTCAGCTCAGGCATCGTGGAGATTTGGACCCCAAGCTCCGTGGAAGCGGCGACGCCGGTTTCCCGGGGCGTCCCTTCCTCTGCTCCCGCAGCAGCGGGCGCGAAAACAAGCATACCGGCTATGACAGAAAAAACCAGGAGGACGCTTTTCCCACGAACCATCAGTCCCTCCGGACACCAGTATAACACCCGGCGTCTTGCAGCGCCAGATCAAAAAAGGTGACTGACACTACTGCGGAAGAAAACGAACCGCAACGGCGCGGAAGGCGAACAAGGGACAAAAAGGATAGTTCTACCCTTTTTTCTTTGCCGTTGCGGTTAGCTTGTTTGTTTACTGTTTTATGCCCGCCAATTTTGTGGCGGATTGGGTTTGCGATTGGGCGATATACTGATGAGTGCGGAACAGATCAGCGGTTCTACCCGCAAACATTCCCTGCTTTGTCATATCCTCAACAAACGCGGTAAATTCCTGGTGATCCTGGGCAATTTGCGTTAACAGCGCCTCCGCCATTGCATCGGCGTTCGTAACATCCGTTAACCCCAATGCCGCGACAACCCGTGTCTTCATCTGCGCCATCATCCCTGCAAGTACGGCATCGTGGTTCGTCCCAATGGGGATCATATTGCCGCGCCCATCATCGACAAGCTCATCGTTACCAGCCAATCCAATTTCCGAAATAAGTCCGCTATACTCTGCCCCAGCGGTGTTCAGCGCCGCACTTGCGTTTGCACCCTCTGTTCCCCAATCGCGATGCCACATATATTGCCCCTTGGTATACGCATTAAAATATTTGTCAAAATCTTGCCGCGCCGTCATGTCAGCCCCAAAAATTTCATCCAATATATTGTCAACAATGCCAGCCACGGGCGCATATTCGGCAAGACGCAGGGCATCATATGTAATATTCTTTATATTTGTTTCATACCCCTTTAATGCGGTAAATGTCGCCGCCCTTGCGGCGCCGCTGTCCTCTGCGGTATCGAACCAATTCATTAAATTATTTGCCTGGTTTGATAACCTATCCAACATATCAGCTGCCGCCCCAATCAAATTGGAATCATCAACGGAGCCCGGTGTATACGATGAAATATTAGCACACATCCCCGCAGCCAACGCGCCTTTGGTATTAACAT
>JAITEW010000076.1 GCA_031281855.1 Treponema sp. | reverse complement strand
CAATTCCAACAGCAACTACGGCCTGGTCTTTATGGCCAACGATGACGGCCAGTACGCCCAGGCCCCTGAGGGGCATATCAAGCTGGCGGGCTATGATCCCAGGCAGCGTTCCTGGTACCAGGAAAGCATCAGCGACAGCCGGGAGGTGACTATCACCACCCCGTACCTGACAACAGGCGGCGGCATGGTGTGCAGCATCATGGTCAAAACCTACGACGCCGGCGGGAAGCCCCTGGGGCTTTTGGGGGTGGATTACAGCCTGGAAAGCCTTATCAAGGATCTGGACAACAGGCGGATCATGGAGACCGGCTACCTCGTAACCTTCGACAGCAGCGGGCACATTCTGAGCGACGGGCATCACCCTGAATTCGTTTCTATGGAGATCGAAGACTACCCGGAGATCCGCAAGCAGATGTTCGCCGACAAGGACGGCTTTATTACCGGCGCAGGGGCCCGGGGGATCGGGGAGTACATTGTAACGCACACTATCGACACCATAGGCTGGAAGCTTGCGGTGGTCTTTGAGAGATCCGAACTCCTGGCCTCGTCGTACCAGCTTCTCAGAACTATCCTCTTTACCTCCGGGGTTGTCCTTCTCGTGGCCCTGCTTATCATGACCGCCCTGGCACGGAGCATTGTGCATCCTATCGAAGAACTTATCGACGCTTCGGCTATCATTTCTTCAGGGGACTACGAAAAGCAGGAAAGTGTGCGGGCAAGGCTGATGAAGCAGCTCAGCGTTACGGGCCAGGGGGAAAGCCGGAAACTGGCGGAGGCTCTCAAGTCCATGCTTGGGGCCCTGGAGGACCGGATCGAGGCGGCCCTGGCGGCCAACAAGGCCAAGAGCCGGTTCCTTTCCAATATGAGCCACGAGATGCGGACCCCTATGAACGCTATCATCGGCATGACCGCTATCGCCCGATCGACCGGGGACATCGAAAAGAAAGACTACTGCCTTGAGAAGATCAGCGACGCTTCTACCCACCTTTTGGGGGTCATCAATGACATCCTGGATATGTCCAAGATAGAGGCTGACAAGTTCGAGCTGTCCCTGGTGGAATTCAATTTTGAAAAAGCCGTAAACCGGGCCGTGGAGGTCACGGCCTTTCGTATGGACGAAAAGCACCAGCATTTTTCCATGAACCTTGACAGCCGGGTCCCCCGTACCGTCATCGGCGATGATCAGCGCCTGGCCCAGGTGATAACCAACCTCCTTTCCAATGCCGTAAAATTCACGCCCGACGGCGGTTCTATCGGTCTTGAGGCGAAGCTGGCGAAAGAGGAAAAAGGGCACTGCACCATCCAGTTTGAAGTGTCCGACACAGGGATAGGCATAAGCCCGGAGCAGCAGTCAAGGCTTTTCGGTTCTTTTGAACAGGCCGAAAACGATACTTCCCGCAAATTCGGCGGCACCGGCCTGGGGCTGGCTATCTCAAAGCGCATTGTGGAGATGATGGGAGGCCGTATCTGGATCAAGAGCGAACTGGGGAAGGGTTCTGTTTTTATATTCACTATCGAAGCCGAAGCGGGAATAGAAACCGGCGATACCCCGGAATCCGCTTCCGGCAGCGAGGCTGCTTCTTCGCCGGAGCTCCAGGGCGAGCAGGACGACGCCCTGTTCCGGGACCGGCGTCTTCTCCTTGCGGAGGATGTTGACATCAACAGGGAGATAGTCCTTACCCTGCTGGAACCTATGGGGTTTTCTATCGACTGCGCCGAAAACGGCGTCCAGGCTTTGGAGCTTTTTACCCAAAACCCCGGGGGCTACGATCTTATTCTCATGGATGTGCAGATGCCCGAAATGGACGGCTACGAAGCTACCCGCAGGATAAGGGAATACGAACAGCGCGGGAACGCCGGCGGCCCGGAGCCTCTGCTGAAATCCGCGCGGAGGATTCCGATTGTCGCAATGACTGCCAACGTATTCAGGGAAGATGTTGAAAAATGCCTCGCTTCGGGAATGGACGATCACGTAGGCAAGCCTCTGGATTTTGAAGAGGTGCTTATTAAATTGCGCGCTTATCTTAAATTGCATTAACATTTTTATATAACGCATCCGGAGGAAAAAATGGTAAAAGTCAACGGCGTGGATACTGAAGCGGCAGGCATGAGCCTGGAGGATTTGCTTAAAAACCAGGGGTACGATAAAAACCGTGTCGCTGTAGGGATTAACGAACAGGTGGTCGGTAAAGAAGATTACGCTTCGGTTATTTTAAAAAACAGCGACGCAGTGGAAATCGTTCATTTTATGGGCGGCGGAAGCCGGGACCCCCTGGTACTGGGCAGCCGCAGTTTTGGCTCCCGCTTCATCCTGGGTTCAGGGAAGTACTCCCTGGCGCTGATAAAGGCTGCTGTGGAAAACGCCGGCGCTGAGATGATCACTGTTGCCCTGCGCAGGGCCAACACCGGGGGCAGGGAAAATATCCTGGACTATATCCCTCAGGGAATAACCCTTCTCCCTAATACCTCCGGGGCCCGTACCGCTCAGGAGGCGGTAACTATCGCCCGGCTTGCCAGGGAGCTCTGCGGCGGGGACTTTGTTAAAATTGAGGTTATCCGGGATTCCAAGTATCTCCTTCCGGATAACAGCGAAACCCTGCGGGCTACGGAGATCCTCGCCAAAGAGGGTTTCATTGTCATGCCTTACATGTTCCCGGATCTCAACATTGCACGGGACCTGGCGAACGCCGGGGCTGCCTGCGTCATGCCCCTGGCCGCGCCTATAGGCACCAACCGGGGGCTCTGCGCCAGGGATTTTATCAGGATACTCCTGGACGAAATCGATCTCCCGGTTATCATCGACGCTGGTATCGGAAAACCGTCCCAGGCATGCGAAGTTATGGAAATGGGCGCCGCTGCGGTTATGGCCAATACCGCCATAGCCACTGCCAGGGATATTCCCGCTATGGCGGAAGCCTTTAAAAAAGCTATCGAAGCAGGCCGCTCGGCCTTTCTTGCCGGGCCTGGCCGGGTCCTGGAAAAGGGCGCTGTTTCTTCCTCGCCTTTGACAGGTTTCCTGCGGGACCGGGAAGCTGCCGGCGGTGACGGAGGCAGCCGTGAATAAGCACGATCCTATGACCTACCTTGAAGGTATGGAAAAGTCCGATCCTGCTATCATGAACCAGGTGCTTGCGGAGACTGCCGCTTACGACCCTGGCCGGTACAGCGCCGCTGACGCTGTCCGGGCCCTCAGTGCCGCCGAAAGCTCAGGCTCCAGGGGCTGTTCTGCCGAGGAATTCGGCGTCCTCCTTTCCCCTGCTGCGGCTCCTTTCCTGGAGGACCTGGCCCTTCTGGCCCAGGCCGAAACCCGGAAACGTTTCGGCAACGCGGTACAGCTTTTCACGCCTCTTTACATTTCCAACTATTGTGAAAACGCCTGCGTCTATTGCGGCTTCAACTGCCGTAACCGTATCAGGCGGGCCAGGCTGAACAGGGACGACATAAGAAGGGAGATGGAAGCTATTGCCGCTACGGGCCTTGAGGAGATCCTTATCCTTACCGGTGAAAGTCCGGCTAAGTCCGATGTGGAATATATCGGCGAAGCCTGCGCCCTGGGGCGGAACTATTTCCGGGTACTGGGCCTTGAGGTCTACCCTATGGACAGCGCCGCTTACGCGTATCTTCACAGCCAGGGCGCTGACTTTGTGACGGTTTTTCAGGAAACTTACGACACCGGGCTCTACGGCGCCCTTCACCCTGCGGGCCGGAAGCGCTGCTTTCCTTACCGTTTCAACGCCCAGGAACGGGCCCTTAAAGGGGGCTTCAGGGGCGCCGCTTTCGCCAGCCTCCTGGGGCTTGGGGATTTCCGCAAGGACTGTTTCGCCGCGGGGCTCCATGGGTTCCTGATTCAGAAAAAATTCCCTTACAGCGAAATTTCCTTTTCCTGTCCCCGCCTTAGGCCTACCGCGGCTGACAGTACCATTAATCCCCGGGACGTAGGCGAGGCTGAACTCCTCCAGGCGATATGCGCGTACCGCTTGTTTATGCCCCAGGCCGGGATCACGGTGTCTACCAGGGAGAACGCCCGCTTCAGGGATCATGCTGTGAAAATCGCGGCTACCAGAGTTTCCGCAGGCGTAGACGTGGGCATAGGGGGCCGCTCAGGGGAGTCCAGGGGTGATGAACAGTGGGAGATCAGTGATACCCGTACGGTAGAAGAAGTCTGCCGCGCGCTCTTCTCCCTGGGGCTCCAGCCGGTAATGAGCGATTCTATATATGTGTAACCCTGTGTGTAACGCGGAAGGGAAGCGCTCGTGTTCGGGTTGATAGCGGTTTCAAACCGCCTGCTTTGCAGGGAAGGCCCGGACGGTTTTATTCCCAGGATTGAAAAGATCGCCGCTTCCGGAATTGACGCCCTTATTCTGCGGGAAAAGGATCTCGTTCCTGGGGAATACGAAGCCCTTGCGCGGGATGTGTCGGCGTTGTGCGCAGGCCGGTGTGTAAGGTTTATCCCCCATACGTTTATAAACGCCGCGTTCAGTACCGGTTCCCGGTGTTTGCATCTCCCTTGGGACGGTTTCAGATCCGTTTTATCCGATCCCGCAGGGGGTTCGGTGCTCAAAAAACAGGGCCTCAGCTTCGGCGTTTCAGTTCATTCTGTTGAAGAAGCCCTGAAAGCGCAGGAACAAGGCGCGTCCTGGGTAATCGCTGGCCATGTGTTCGCTACAGACTGCAAGCAGGGCCTTGACCCCAGGGGGCCGGAATTCCTCGCCGGAGTCTGCCGGGCGGTCCGGGTCCCGGTGTACGCTATCGGAGGCGTTTCGGAACATACGATAAGCGCTGCTGCCAAAACCGGGGCCGCCGGGGCCTGCATTATGTCAAGCCTGATGCAGAGTCCTGACCCTGCCGCTGTTGTCGCGGAATTGCGCTCCAGGCTTGGAACCAGGGAAAGGGCCGCGTTATGACCAAAAAAGCCTGGCAGGCCTTTTCCGCCGCCAGGGAACAGTACCGCTCCCTTGTGGAACGCCTAAGCATGGTCCCTAATCTGGGGGCGTATCAGCAAAAGCTGGTAGACAGCCGTTCCGGCCCTTCTTACAAAGTGGAAACCCCGGCGGTTTACAATGAAGCCCTGGACGAAGTAACGCGGGACAGCAGTATCAAACTTATCCTCGCTGCCGACAACCCCGGCCGCCGGGAACAGGCGGCGGAAAACCGCCGCTATCTGGTGGGCCCTTCAGGGAAAATAGCCGAAAAGTTTTTCCGGGATAACCCTGAAATGGGCATAGACTTTCGCGAAAACGTTCTTATCCTCAATAAGACCCCTGTCCACACTCCCAGGACAGCCGAACTCGCAGAACTCTGCCGCCTGGGGGGAAAGCAGGTACAGGCCGCCGTGGAGGAGTCCCAGCGGGTTATGGCGGAGCTCCTGTTCGCGTTCCACCGCAGCCTCGCGCCCGTACCGGTGTGGATCATCGGCTATTCGGAAATGAAAAAAGGCGGTGTCTTTGAGCGTTACACCGGCTGCCTGCGAAGCCTGTACAAGTCTTTCCCGAAGCGCCGGTCGGAGCTTTTCCTGTACCGCCACTTTTCCATGAACCAGTTCACCATTGATCTGAACCAGCAGCGCAGGCCGGGGGAAACAACGGCGGAAACCCTCAACCGTATAGGCGCCGCCTATCGTGAACGGGTACTGGCGCGCAGCCTGTAACCCGGCTGCCTTAAATGGTTTCCCTTATGTCCCGATTCCCAGCTCTTCCACTTTCTTCACGCCTATTTCGCGCAGCAGGTACTTCTGTATCTTCCCGCTCGGGGTGAGGGGGTAGCTGTCAACAAAAAAAACGTACTTCGGGATTTTGAAGCGGCTGATCTGCCCCCGGCAAAAATCACGCACGTCTTCTTCGGTCATAGCCGCCCCGGGGTGGAGGATGATGAAAGCGCCTACTTCTTCGCCGTATTTTTTGCTGGCAATGCCGACGACCTGCACGTCCTTGATCCCCGGCATGGTGTACAGGAAGTCCTCGATTTCCTTGGGGTAGACGTTTTCCCCCCCTCGGATGATCATGTCCTTGATGCGGCCGGTAACCCGGAAGTAGCCCTTTTTGTCCCTGACGCCTATGTCCCCTGAATGGACCCAGCCGTCTTTGTCAATGCACTGGGCCGTGGCTTCGGGCATCTTGTAGTAGCCTTTCATGGAGTTATAGCCTCTGCTGCAGAATTCGCCGTGGACCCCGTCGGGGCATTCTTCGCCGGTTTCCGGGCTGCGGATGGTTACCTCCACGCCCGGAAGGGCGCGGCCCACGGTTTCCACTTTGGCTTCAAGGCTGTCGTCGTAATGGGTCTGGGTTGTTACCGGCGAAGCCTCCGTAAGGCCGTAGCAGATGGTTACTTCTTTCATGTGCATAAGATCGATGACCTGCTTCATCGTCTCTATAGGGCATGGGGAACCTGCCATGATGCCGGTACGGAGGCTCGACAGGTCGAACATTTTGAACATAGGGTGGTTGAGTTCCGCTATGAACATCGTAGGCACGCCGTAAACCGCTGTGGCCTTTTCTTTCTGAACCGTAGCAAGCACCAGGAGAGGGTCGAACCATTCCACCATGGCGGCTGTGGAGCCGTGGGTAAGAATGGACATCATGCCCAGCACGAGGCCGAAGCAGTGGAACAGGGGTACCGGGAGGCAGACGATGTCCTCCCGCGTAAAGCGCATGTTATCGCCAATGCCCTTGCCGTTGTTGAGGATGTTCCTGTGCGTGAGCATGACGCCTTTTGGGAAGCCTGTGGTTCCGCTGGTGTACTGCATGTTCACCACGTCGTTGGTATCCAGAGAGGCTTCGATTTCCTTCAGCGTCTGGCCGCTGCCGTGTTTGCCCAAAAGGAGGACTTCATTGAAAGAATACATGCCCCGGTGTTTTTGCTGGCCCACGTAAACCACGCTTTTGAGAAAAGGGAATTTTGTCGATTCAAGATGGCCCCTTGGCGCGGTTTTGAGTTCCGGCACCAGGTCGTATACCATGGACACGTAGTCCGAATCCCGCCAGCCGTCGATAACGCAGAGGCACGCCATATCCGACTGTTCGAGGACGTATTCAAGTTCATGGGATTTGTAGCCTGTGTTGACGGTTACAAAGACGATGCCCAGCCTGGCGCAGGCGAAGAGGACGGTGTTCCAGTCCGGCACGTTAGTGGCCCAGATCCCCACATGGTCCCCTTTTTTAAGACCAATAGCGAGGAAGCCTTTCGCAAGCTCGTCTACGCGCCTGTCGAATTCGGCGTAGGTAAAACGCAGATCCCTGTCGGCGTAAACCAGAAATTCATGATCCGGCTGCTGCTCCGCTGTTTCCCGCAGCACCTCGCCTAAGGTTTTTTCGATGTATTCCATATTAATAACTCTTTTGTTACACAGGCGTGTAGATAACCGCGAGGATGCGCACCGGTTTGCCGTCCGCCGAGACGACCCTGTGGGGCACGATGGAGTCGTAATAGACCGAATCCCCTTCGTTAAGGACGCTGGTTTCAGATCCGTATTCCAGCGCGAGGCTGCCTGAAAGGACGTGGATGAACTCCTCCCCTTCGTGAGTGGACTTGTTCTGTTCCGCGTCAGGTTCAATGTCCACGATGAAGGGTTCCATGTGGCGGCCGTTTTTATCCGCAGCCAGGGCGCGGAAACTGAGGCCCTGGTGGTCCCCTGCGGCTTTCCCCCCCGGGCCCGCGCCGGGCAGGCCGGTGATGAACCGGGCCCCGGCGCCGGCGTTTCCGGCCCTGGTAATTACCGGGCCGAGTTCCTCGTGATCGTCCAGCAAGGTCCCCAGGCGCACGCCCAGAGCTCTGGAAATTTTTACCAGCGGCGCGAGATCGGGAATGTAGCCTTCCTCTTCGATACGGCGGATAAGTTCTTCGGAAACCCCGCTCCGTTCAGCCAGGGTTTTCCGGGAAACCGAGTAGGTTTTGCATAATTCCGCGATGCGCCCCCCAGGGGTGTGTTTAGCTGCCATGATGCTCCTTATTAGTGTTCGGTACGCTGAAGGACGGTCTCTTTCAGCTCCCGGGAAAGGTTGTTGAAATACTCCGAATAACCGCCTATGCGCACAATGAGATTTTCGTGCTTCTCAGGGTGTTCCATAGCGTCCAGGAGATCCTCGCGGGACAGGCAGCTAATCTGGAGCTGCATGCCCCCTTGTCCGAAGTAGCCCATGACCAGGGGTTTTAGGGCTGAAAGTACCAGTTCCTTCCTGAGCCGCAGGTTCAGGACCGGCGTGCCTGCGGCTTTCCAAAGCGGAAGCCTGGCAGCGCTGTTAAGCAGGGCAGTGGGGCCTGCCGTATCCTTTCCGTGCACCGCTCCCAGGGAGTCCGCCAGAGGGGAGAAGGCTTCCCGCCCGTCAGGGGTAGGGCCGATGTTTTTGCCCGCATCGGCATAGGTGGCGAACTGGATTGACGAAGGCAGGAACTGTCCGCCTAGCCAGGGTTTTCTTCTTTCAAAAACATCGAAAATTTTCTCTGCCCAGTCCGCGGCCAGTTTGTCGGCCTCCGCGTTGTCCACGCCGAAACAGGGGCACTTCCGGAGATCCGCAATAAAGAGGCGGTCCTGTTGTGCCAGGCCGTCCAGAAACGCCCTGGGGCTGTATTTCCCGGTTTCGTACACCAAATGCCTGACAGCCAGGAGGGAATCGATAACATTAACGAGCCCGGCTATGTTGATTACGCTCCAGGAGTACCTGGCGCCTTGGGCGTTAAAATCCTTTCCCTTGTCGATGCAGTCGTCAACCAGCAGGCTTCTGAGGGGATTGGGGCGGTATTCCGCCCGCCGCTTCTGGTACGCGCTGACGTTGTCCAGTGTTTCCAGAATTACCCCGGCTATGCTGTCCATTAACCCGTGGTAAAAAACCTCAAAGGAAGCCGATGTTTCCAGGGCCCTGGGCATATAGGATTCGAAGACGGCCAGGACGTTGACGCCTGCGTCCAGGGAACCTACGTTGCTTATGCCTGCAAGCATGGTTTCGGTACAGCCGCCGCCGTTGAAACGGAACAGATCTTCCTTCGGGATTTCCGGGAAACGCCTGCCCAGGGCCTGCTGGTACAAGTCTTCATTATAGAGAGCGGGCTGGCCGCAGCCTGACGCGAGAGCTTCAGCCGCCGCTTCCCAGACGCTGTCCGGCGTTTCCCCGGTTACCCTTAGCTCCAGGCTGGGCCGGCGCATCCCATTGACGGCTTTAAGGCATTGCAGGGTAAGATCCCCGCAGTTAGGCCCGATAGCGGCGCTCCAGCCGTCATTGCAGTCTACATTGCGGAAAAATTCCGCCAGAAGCCCGGTATAATCCTGTGAGTCGTAAAAATCCTCCAGATCCGCGTCAAGCCTGCCGGGATTGTCGCAGCCGTCAATGTAGTAAATAAAATTCCAGCATACCAGAGCTTCGTACAGGTTCCGGGCGGGCCTGAAAGGGACCTGCTCAAGAGCGGCGATGAGTTTTTCAGGACCATGAACAGCGCGCAGAAGTTCGAGGCTCCTGGAGCGGTATATTTTTATTCCCTCAAGAATCTCAAGCAGCCCTTCGCGGTGATCCCCTGCTTCAAGGAGCAGCACCCGTTTTTCGTAGCTTTCAAGCCCTTCCCGGACAATCCGGTCGTACCTGGGGATCGAGTGGGTATACCCGTCTCCGCCTACGTTGTGGGGCGGCCCTACGGGGTACGAAACAAGGCTGATTTCCGTTTCAAGGGCGCTAGCCCCAGGCTGCCACTTGTTCCTTAGTTTTTCCCAGTTAACGCTGAAATTGAAGGAAAAATCCGGCTTAACCGCCGAATCTCCGGGGTATTTTTTCCCTGAAGGGTAGAGGCTTCCGCCTGCGTATTCCGGCATAGGGGAAAGCTCCTGAAACCGCCGCCATGCCCTGGCGTAACGATAGGACCTGCACTTTTCGGGGCGCTCATAGAAGACCCCCGGGTACGGTTCGCCAATCTCATAAAAGCGCGTTGAAACATGAGGCTGTTCCAGGCTGGTTGTTTCGGTACTGCCCATAGGAACAGTATACACGCCTGGGGGTTTATTGACCAGTACGGTTTTTGCCCTTGTAATTGCTCATATCAGTGTTTTTTGTCTAAGCAAGCTACTACCGCCGTTTTTAGCGAAACATACAGAAATATGTAAAATTTTGAAAAAATGTAGTTGATCTATATAACATCCTGTGGTATCATTTATACATTCAAGTTTGTTCCAAAACTCGGTTAGTTTTGGAACAAACTCATCCGGTAAGGATAACCGGTATAAGCTGCTGTAAGGGGGTTTTTTTAATGAACGCTGCCTGT
>JAITEW010000303.1 GCA_031281855.1 Treponema sp. | reverse complement strand
GGGGACAGAAAAATAAAGACAAAGGGGCTAAAGATCACTGAACACATGGGAACAGACAGGCACAGGAGGGAAGATAGCCACCGGACGGCAAAGAATATTCTATAAAGAGCAGCCTGGGGCCTAAAGGCCATGCTTTACTCCTCCTTTTCGTACTATAACAATAGTATACACCATTTTTTTCATTTTTCAAGGCTTATTTTCCTGAACCTCAGTATCCTGCGGCGCCGGAAATGGGGTGGAATCAGCCGGGTAAAAAGCCTCTTCACCATACCAGCAAAGGCCGCCGGATTTAGCGCAACCTTACGGCGTTTTTCAGGTCTGAACAGGTAAGGTACAAACGATGATTTTTCTTGAGAAGCGCTGCCTGGGGGAACTGGCCCTTGGGGCTGCGGAAAAATATAAAACGAAAACCGCTTTTCAGATCTACCGGGACTGCGGGGTCTACGGCCAGTTGAGCTACAGGGACTTCGGCATCAAGGCGCGGCAGTTCGCGGGGTTCCTGATGGACAAGGGGCTCAGGCCCGGCGACAGGGTGATGATTCTCTCCGAAAACCGGCCCGAATGGCCTGTGGCCTATTTCGGCGCCGCGCTGGCGGGAACGGTTTCGGTGCCTGTACTCGTTGATTTTATCGGGGATCAGATCAAAACCATCGCGGATCATTCGGGAGTTTCGCTTGTCTGTTATACCGAACGGACAGCGCCTAAACTCGATGAAGCCCGTATCCCCAGGGAGATCTCAATACAGTTGGATGATCCCGGACTTTTCGACAGGCTCCGGAAGCCCGATGATTCCGAATTCCCTGAAGTAACGGAACAGGACCCTGCATCGATTGTCTATACCTCAGGAACCGCCGGGTCCAGCAAAGGCGCCGCCCTTTCCCACAGGAACCTTCTCTTTACCGCCCAGGCTTCAAGGTCGCTGATGAAAATTTTTTCCCGCGACCGGCTTCTTTCGGTGATACCCCTGGCGCACACCTACGAGTGCAGCCTGGGGCTCCTCACCGCAGTAATGAGCGGCGCTTCGGTGACCTACCTGGACAAGCCGCCTTCGCCTGCTGTGCTGCTTCCGGCTATGAAGATCCTGCGGCCTACCGCCATGGTATCGGTGCCTCTTTTTATCGAAAAAATCTGCCGCAGCAGGATCTTCCCGGAACTGGAAAAAAATCCCCTCTACCGGTTTCCCCTTACCCGCTTCATAGCCGTCAAAGCCGCAGGGGACAAACTCATGGCCGCTTTGGGCTCCTCACTGCGGCTCTTCGGCATAGGCGGGGCTCCTCTGGCGGAAGACGTTGAGCGTTTCCTCAGAAAAACCGGCTTTCCCTATTCACCGGGCTACGGCCTCACCGAAACTTCGCCCCTTGTCGCCGGGACCGCGCCGTACAAGTTCCCGTTCCGCTCCGCGGGATCAGTGGTAAAAGGGGTGAAGGTCAGAATCAGCGCCGAAGGCGAAATCCAGGTCCAGGGGCCGAACGTGATGATGGGCTACTACCGGGATGAGGAGCGGACAAAGGAAGCCTTTACGGAAGACGGATGGCTTAAAACCGGCGACCTGGGCAGTATGGATAAAAAAGGCCGCCTTTATATCAGGGGCCGCCTTAAAGCCCTCATCCTCGGGCCTTCAGGGGAAAACATCTACCCTGAAGAAATCGAGAACATACTTTACGATTCCCAACTGGTAGAGGACGCCCTGGTAGTTCCGGGCGAGAAAGGGGAACTCGTGGCCCTTATCGTCTTAAACGAAAAAGCCCGGACCATGCTGGCGGCTATAGGCGACAACCTTGAAGCACTCAAGAACAGCGTTAACAAACGCCTCGCGGCGTTCTCCAGGCTTAACCGCATTGAAGTCCAGCAGGAACCGTTCGAGAAAACCCCGACACAGAAGATCAAGCGTTTTTTATACCCTAAACGGGAAAACAAGAAAGCGTAACCGCCCCGGCTTTTGCTGTTCCTACGGCCGATCCGCCTGAAACACTATCTGGGGGATCACCGTCTCCCTGTGGTATTCCCGGTTCAGCATGTAGAGGATAAGCACCGTGCCGACAGGAAGGGAGTACGGAACGGTAAGAGGGCCCCCTGCATATTCGGTTGAAAGAAGCCTGCGCCGTTCCCCTGATGGAAGCTGGGCTTCCAGCCTCAACGCCAGGGGATAGGGGTTTTTGGCCATTTCGTATTTGAAAAGCCCGAACACTTCCCCCTCAGAAGGCTCCGGGGAAAGAAGGGTTATCGTAACCCTGGTATCCGCCTTTGCCATACTGCCCCCAGGAGGATTCTGGGCCGCCACGGTTTCGGGAATTTCCCCTTCCTGGGCGGGCCTGGTAACAAAGGTAAAATCGATCCCGGATCTCCCTATCTGTTCCAATACATCGTTCAGAGAAAGATTCACCATATTGGGGATCTGAATAAGCGCGTCCTCAGGCCCGCGGCTTACCACCAGTTCCAGGACCGTAGGGCCCGAAATGCCCGACCCCGGTTCAGGCCGCTGCTGCAAAATAGTCCCAGGCGTCTCTGCGGAGTATTCATACATCAGGGGTTCTTTCAGGGTGATAAGCGGCGCTACGCTCCCTTCAGAGGCGAAGAGGGTCTGGAGATCCATGCGGACTTCATCGATGTTTCTGCCCAGGTAGTTTTCCATAGTGTTGATCATCACCCCCTGGCTTACCACCAGGCGTATGCGGCGGCCTGCCTTGACGATAGTCCCCGGGTTGGGGTCCTGTTCCAGAATGAGCCCTTTATCCGACGAGGTCTGGGAATAGCGGAGCTGTATCCGGGGGTAGAGTTCCTTGACCTGGAGTTCTTGCAATGCCGATGTGAGGTCCTGGCCGGTAACATCAGGGACCATGGTTTGTTCCGCGCCTCTAAGGGCTATAAAAAAAACCGAAACCGCGATAATACCTACAAACACCAGGATTCCCGCTGCCATAGAGATGAAGAGCCTCAGATGGTTGGCTACATAGCCTTCTATCGCGTCAAGGTCAAGATTGATAAATCCCATAGGGGGTAACTATAGCAGAT
>JAITEW010000041.1 GCA_031281855.1 Treponema sp. | reverse complement strand
TATTGCTGTAAGCCCGTAAGAAGAGACAAGTAAATGCCGGGGTGAAAGTGCCAGGCGTAGGTTAAGGGGCTGTCCGGAACGTTCTGTTTCCGGGCGGCCCTTTTTGTTGTCTCTGCGGCGCAGGAGATCCCTTTCACAGCAGCCGTTTTCCTGCTATACTGCCCTTAATGAGCAAATCGTCAAAAAATTTTCAGGTTGATCAGAAGGTGGTTTACCCAAGCCAGGGGGTAGGGATAGTCAAATCTATTGAAGAAAAGGACTTCAAAGAGAAAAAGATTCCTTATTACGTGATTTACCTGGAAGTGTCGGATATGACCATCATGGTTCCGGTGGATAAGGCCGAAGGGCTGGGGATACGGCCTATAGTGCCCAAGGACGAGGCCCTGAAAGCCCTGGAACTCATCAGCGAAGATTACGAACCTATTCCTTCGGACTGGAAACTCCGGTACCAGATGAACCTGGATCTCCTTAAAAAAGGGAGCGTTATGGACATCGCCACTATTGTGCGATCCCTCTACCATCGGAGCAAAGTGAAAGAACTGCCTATTCTGGAGCGTAAACTCTACGATTCGGCGCTAAAACTTCTGGAAGACGAGGTTTCCTATTCCCTCCGCAAACCCAGGGAGGAAGTGGAAAATATGATCTTTACCCGGCTTGAATCCCGGTAGCCGTTGCCGGTCATGGGCGCCTCTGTCGCCGCGCTGATAACCGCGGCGGGTTCTTCGTCCCGCATGGGAGGCGTCAAAAAAGAATACTGCGTGCTGGACTCTTCTTGTACCGACAGCGAGGGGAATCCCCTTACGGTCCTTGGAGCGGCGGTCCTGGCTTTCGCCTCATGCAGCGAAATAGGTCCTATTGTCATTACCGTTCCCCCTGAAGGGGAAGATGCCGCCCGGGCCAGCCTGCCCCGGTCCCTGGCGGCCCAAAACCGGGTGAGTTTTACGCCGGGAGGCAGGACCCGCAGGGAATCGGTACACAAGGCTCTTTCTTTTCTGGAAACCCTGGAAATCGGATACGTCCTCATCCACGACGGCGCCCGCCCCTGGGTGTCAGTCACCCTTATCCGGCAAATCATCAGCGTTGCGGCGCAGCGCCGGGCTGTCATCCCGCTTGTCAGGGTAATCGAAACCCCTAAAGAGGTGGACCGCTTCCCAGGCCCGGGGGAAACAGGCACTATCAGGCGCCACCTGCGCAGGCCGGAAGTAGGGGCCGCCCAGACCCCCCAGGGGTTTGCGTTCCCGGATATACTCAGGGCGCACGAAAAAGCCGCTCTCAGGGAAAAGGCTGAAGGGTTTGAATACACCGATGATGCCGAAGTCTGGGCGGACTTCATCGGCCCTGTGGCGGTAATCCCTGGGGAACCTGAAAACCGGAAGATCACCTTTAAGGAGGATCTGTTGTGATCCTCAGAAACAGGGAGGCGCTGTGATCAGAGTAGGCTTGGGCAAAGACCTGCACCGCATGGTCCAGGGGAGGCCCTTCGTGCTTGGAGGGGTTACGATACCTTTCGGGAAAGGGGAGCTGGGACATTCTGACGGGGATGTTCTCGCCCATGCGGTGACTGACGCCTTGTTAGGCGCCGCAGGACTGGGGGATATCGGCGAACTCTACCCTCCGGGGGATCCAAAGTGGAAAGACGCGGGTTCCCTTGAGCTTCTCAAAGGGGCGTGGGAAAAAGTACAGGCTTCAGGATGGGGCATTGTAAACCTGGACTGCATCGTAACCTGCGAGGAACCGAAGATCCTGCCCCACAGGGATGCCATAAGGGCCGCTTTGGCGTGGGCGCTGGGGATCGCTGCTGACAGAGTCTTTATCAAAGGTAAAACCAATGAAGGCCTTGGGGAACTGGGGAATGGCGGGGCAGTGGAGGCTCTGGCAGTGTGTTTGGTAGAAAGGGAATAGGGTGAACAGGAAAGAGCGTACGCCGGATTGGGCGGCTGTCTTCAGGGCCCTTGAAACATGGCAAAAACATTTTTTGGCCCTTTCCGGGGCCGATGTCCCTTCGGTAACTGCCGTGGCGGAAGAACACCGGCAGGAACCGGACAAACCCTGGGCGGTGCTGGTTTCCACTATCCTGAGCCTCCGTACCAAAGACGAAGTTACTATACGCACATCCAGGGCGCTTCTGGAAAAAGCCCCTGGGCCCAGGGAGCTTCTAAAACTGGGGGAACAGGAAACCGCCCGGCTTGCCTACCCTGCGGGATTTTACCGGACCAAAGCGGCGAACCTCCAAAAAATCGCGGCTATCCTGATTGAACAGTACAAGGGGAAAGTCCCTGCCGACATGGACGCCCTCCTTGCCCTGCCCGGCGTAGGGCGGAAAACCGCCAACCTGGTTATCACCGAAGCCTTCGACATGGACGGGATCTGCGTGGATATTCACGTGCACCGTATCAGCAACAGAACAGGATGGGTAAAAACCAGCGAACCTGACGAAACGGAAACCCTGCTGAGGGAAATTCTCCCAAAGCGCTACTGGAAGCGCATCAACGGCCTCCTGGTGCTCTACGGCCAGAACATCTGCCGTCCGGTAAGCCCCTTCTGCTCCCGCTGCATCATCACCGGACACTGCGCGCGCCAGGGGGTGGAAAAAAGCCGGTAAGGTCCGATGAGCCCTGAATACTACTAATACTCCAGCGCCGCTTTGAGCAGGGCGATAAAGTGATCCTGTGGAATGTACTCGGGCACGCTGTTGCCCGTACCCAGGGCGTAGCCGCCGCGGCCTTCGGCGCGCTTCAGCATAGCCCGGCACCGGGCGGTTATCTCTTCCTCTGAACGCTGGATGATGAAGTTAACATCGATGCCCCCCAGGATGGCGATGCGGCCCTGCCATTTTTCGAACGAATCTTCTACAGGCAGAATGGCGTCTTCGTACGAGT